>NZ_JBPQTV010000012.1:0-49089 GCF_051386515.1 Streptomyces sp. URMC 123
TGATGGACGAGGGCATCCGCTACGGCCTCGGCGTCGCGCGGGGCTTCGGGCGCGCGCTCCCGGCGCCGCGGCCCGCCGCCGGCCCGGGGCACCGTACGGGCCCGGCCCCGCGCCGCCGCCGTCTCACGGATCAGCGTCAGCAGCCCCAGCACCGTCACCACGGCCGCCGCCAGCACCAGCAGCGCGCCGCCGAGGCCGTAGCGGATGCCCTCGTCCAGCAGCGCCAGGCCGATCAGGGAGGCGATCACGGGGTTGACGACGGTGAGCGTGGCCAGCGGCGCCGTCAGCCCCGCCCCCCGGTACGACGCCTGCGACGTGGCCAGCCCTGTCACCGCGAGCACCGCGACCGCGACCAGCAGCGGCAGCTCCGCCAGCAGCGCCGCGCCCCGCCAGGCCGCGGCCGAGGTGATCGTCCAGTCGTCCACCACCGCCTTGACGAAGACCGACGCCACACCGAACGACACCCCGGAGGCGCAGGCCAGCGCCACCGCCCGGGCCGTGGGCCGCCCCCATCGCGCCGTCACCCCGGCCCCGGTCAGCACCCCGAGCGTGCCCACCGCCACGGCCAGCTGCTCGGCGCCGGTCAGGGGGCGGGACTCGCCGGAGCCCGTCAGCAGCAGCATCCCGGCCAGGCCCGCGGTGACCAGCACGGCGCCCCACCGTCCCGCCCGGCTCACCGGCCGCTTCACCCACACGGCCGCCATGGGCAGGGCGAACACCACGGTCAGCACCCCCAGCGGCTGAACGACGCTCAGCGGCCCCCAGCCCAGCGCCATCACATGCAGCAGGGCGCCCGCGCCGTTCAGGGCCACCGACGCCCACCAGCGCCCCTGGCGCAGCAGCGGCGCCCACCCCGGGGCGGAGCCGGCGGCGAGCCGCTCCTGCACGACGGCCGCGGCGGCGTAGGCGACGGCGGAGAGCAGGGCCAGTGCCACCGAGAGGGCGAGGGGGCTCATGTCCGGCCCCGGCGAGGGCGTCCGTTGCCGTTCATGCCACAACCTTCCTCCCGTACGGCCGCGTTGTCGTCGTCCGCCGGTCGGCTCCGGGTGTACTGCCGGTGGAGTACGGGGGCGGGCGCGGGCCGTCGTACGACGTGGCGGGGGCGGCCGGTGACCCGGGGTCAGGAGTGGTGCACAGCCGCCCTCATGGGGAGAAATCCGGCGGGACACGCCCGACCGAATGAGTAGTGAACATGTTCACAGAAGGCCGTTTCGGCTCTGAATTCGATCGGTTGATGGCGCAGTATCCATGACTGACGTTCAAGCCCCCGTCGTCGGGACGGGGCCGTCCGGGCGGACGCCGAGTCCTGCCACCACCCGGACGTGACCGACGCAGACGAGTTGGCAGGAGCGGGAGACCCGAGCACGACGGGCCACGACAGCGGTGGCCCTTGGGGTGAAGCCACGCATTGGCCGGGCACCTTCGCAGCCCGAACCCGACAGGTCATCTTTCGCAGGCGGATGACGAAGGGTTCACCCATGTCCGCGCGGACGCACATACCCACGCTCATGTCCCGGGCCGGCGCCACGGCCGCCCTCACCACCGCGGCCGTCGCCGCGACGGTCCTCGTCCCGGCGATGTCCGGCGGCGCCGAGGCCGCGAGCCCGGCCGGCACGGCGCTCAAGGCCGCCGCGGCCAAGCGGGGCGCCCCGTACCAGTACGGGGCGGCGGGCCCCAACCGGTTCGACTGCTCGGGGCTCACGCAGTACGCCTACAAGCGGGCCGGCAAGAACCTCCCGCGCACGGCGGCCGCCCAGTACAACCGGACCCGCCACATTCCCGCCTCCGGCCGACAGGCGGGCGACCTGGTGTTCTTCCACTCCGGACGGAACGTCTACCACGTCGGCATCTACGCGGGTAACAACACGATCTGGCACTCGCCGAAGCCGGGCAAGACCGTGCGCCAGGAGAAGATCTGGACCAACAGCGTCTGGTACGGCCGCGTGAGCTGATTCGGGCGAACCGGCCCCGGCGAACCGGCCCTGCGAACCAGCCCCGGTGCACCGGCCCCGGTGCACCGCCCGCGGCCGAAACGCAGCCGCCCCCGGCCCATGACGGGCGGGGGGCGGAAGCCGCTTCTCGACGGGTCAGCCCACGGACTGGCCCGCGTCCGGTTCCAGGACGCCCATCGCCACCAGGATGATCAGGGCGATGCCGAGCAGGATGCGGTAGACCACGAAGGGCATGAAGCTCTTGGTCGAGATGAACCGCATGAACCACGCGATCACCGCGTATCCCACCACGAAGGCGATGACCGTGGCGAAGGCCGTGGGGCCCCAGGCGACATGGCCCTCGCTCATGGCGTCCTTGAGCTCGTAGCCGCCCGAGGCCAGCACGGCGGGGATGGCGAGCAGGAAGGAGTACCGGGCCGCCGCCTCCCGGGTGTAGCCCATCAGCAGGCCGCCGCTGATCGTCGCCCCGGAGCGGGAGACGCCGGGGATGAGGGCCATCGCCTGGCAGACGCCGTAGACGAGGCCGTCGCGCACGGTGAGCTCGGAGAGCGTCTTGCGCTCGCGGACCGCGCGGTGTCGGCCGCCGTTCTCGTCACGTGCCGCCAGCCGGTCGGCGACTCCGAGGACGATGCCCATGACGATGAGCGTGGTGGCGGTCACCCGCAGATCGCGGAACGGGCCCTCGATCTGGTCCTTGAGCGTGACCCCCAGCACACCGATGGGGATCGAGCCGACGATCACCAGCCAGCCCATCTTCGCGTCGTGATCGGAGCGCAGCGACTTGTCGAACAGCGAGCGGCACCACGCCGAGATGATCCGCGCGATGTCCTTGCGGAAGTAGATGAGGACGGCGGCCTCGGTCCCGATCTGGGTGATGGCGGTGAACGCCGCCCCCGGGTCCTCCCACTGCGCGAATGCCGCGGTCAGCCGCAGATGGGCGCTGGAGGAGATCGGCAGGAACTCGGTCAACCCCTGGACGAGCCCCAGGATGAATGATTCGAACCACGACATGAGACGTAACGCATCCAAGCAATGATCATGGCCTGACCTGCTGGACCACAGGTCACGCGGGGTTTTCCGGGCATCCGGCCGACGGGCGTGTCCCCTTCTGCGGGAGGTGGCCCGCTGCTGCGGGAGGCGGCCCGCGGCGAGCCGCCGCCGCCCCCTCGCCGACTCCTTCGACGCGGAGCCGGTCGACCGCCCTCCGCCTGACGTGCCCCCGATGAGGATCACCGGCCTCGGCGGAGGGAAGCCTAGCGCCCTTGTGTAACGGCTTTCTGAAGACCCCGGCCCTCCGCCTTCCGAGGACCCCGGCCCTCCGCCGTCGCCGGCGCGCGGAGGGCGAGCACCGCCATGTCGTCGTGGCCGTCGCTGGGCCGGGCGGCCACCACCGCCCGGCCCAGCTCCTCCACCGGCCGGTCCGCGTGCGCCGCGGCCACCTCGGCCACCGTCCGCAGGCCGTCCCCGAGGTCCCGGCGCGGGTGCTCGACCAGGCCGTCGGTGAACATCACCACGGTGGCGCCCGGGGGCAGCGGGCACCGGTGGTCGAGCCGCCGGTGGCCGGCGTCGACCCCGAGCGGCGGATCGGGCTCGCCCTCGGGGTAGCCGGCCTCGCCCGGCGCGGTGACCACCAGCGGCGGCGGGTGGCCCGCGCTGCTCCAGACCAGCCGCCACCCGCCCTCGTGGGGCTCGATGCGGGCCAGGCACACGGTCGCCATCACGGGCTCGCCCAGCGCCTCCAGGGTCCGGTCGAGCCGGGCCAGTACGGCGCTGGGCGCGGCGCCGGTGTCGAAGGCGAGGGCCCGCAGCATGTTGCGGAGCCGCGCCATGGCCGCCGCCGCCCGCACGTCGTGGCCGACCACGTCGCCGACGATGGTCGCCAGGGCGCCGTCCGGCAGCACGAGCGCGTCGTACCAGTCGCCGCCCAGCAGGGCCGGGTCCGTCGCCGGCTGGTACAGCGCCCAGGAGGTGAACGGCGCCAGCTCGGGCAGCCGGGGCAGCAGCAGCCGCTGGAACTGCTCGGCGCCGGAGCGGACCTGGCCGTAGAGCCGGGCGTTCTCGATGGCGACGCCGGCCGCGCCGGCCAGGGCCACCACCAGCGCCTCGTCGTCGGCGTCGAAGGGCCGGCCGTCGATGCGGTCCGACAGGTACAGATTCCCGTACACCCGGCCGCGCACCCCGATCGCGACGCCCAGCAGCGTCCGCATCGGCGGGTGGCCGGGCGGGAAGCCGGCGGACGCGGGGTGGGCGGCGATGGCCTCGACGCGCAGCGGCCGCGGATCGCTGATGAGCAGGCCGAGCAGCCCCCTGCCGTGCGGCAGCTCCACGCCGGCCAGGCGCGCGGTCTCCTCCTCGGTGAGGCCGACGGGGATGAACTCGGCGAGCCGCACCCCGTCCTCGTCCAGGACGCCCAGGGCGCCGTAGCGGGCCCCGATGAGCTCCATCGCGGTGCTCACGATGCGGCGCAGCACCACGGGCAGTTCGAGCTCCCCGCTGATCGCCAGCATGGCCGCCATCAGCCCTCGGGTGCGGTCGGCCGTCCGGACGCGGTCGACGGCCCGGGCGCGGTCCGGGCCGGCCGGCGCGCCCGGCCCGCCGCACCGGCCCGAGCGGTCCCGGGGCCGCAGGCCCACGGTGGGGGAGCCCGCCGCGAGGCCCAGGGGCGGATGCCCGGCGTCGTCCGCTGCGTGATCACTGGTCGCCACGGAGCCGAGAGTAACGGTTGGGCGACCGTGAGCGGCGGAGAATCGTCGCACGTCACAGCCGGGCTCCGGGGTGAGAGGCGGCCGGGGCCGGCGCGCCGCACGGCGAGCGGCGGCGGTCGGCCCGCCGTGCGGCGGGTACTTTGCGCCACCCGGGGCGACGGCCGCGTCGGCCGAACGCGCGGCCGGCCGGCTGCTGTCCGCCGCGCACGTCCCTCAGGTGTCGTCGTTCCCCTCATCATCACCAGGCCCCCCGCGCCGCACATCGTGGCCGGTGATGAGGCGGCGGTACACCCTTCGATGTAGTCGCCGGCCGGGGAACGCCGTCGGCCCGGACCGGTGGAAATCCCAAATTCCGTTTGCCCTTGCGGCATTTCGGGAAATGGCCGATTCTGAAGCAACCCCTTCGGCGGTGGTTTCCTCTTCACCCGATATCCACTACCGTCGGAGACCGGCAGATGGTGGTGCGTCACCGCTGGGCACTCCCACCGGAAAACGGTCGTACCGTCCGGGCAGGGGCAAGGTCCCCTTTCAAGGAGAGCGGTGGCATCGGCCGAGCGACCACATCGTGGACTCGGCCGGACCGTACGGCGCGCGGGAGCACCATTCCCGGACCGGCCCAAGGTGGCCGTCGATTCGGCGCCGGACATGCCCTTCGGACTCATTCCTCATCCAACGTCTCACCCACTCGGTCAAGAACAAGGATCTGAGGCTCTTTCATGAACAATCTGCTGCTTGATTCCCGTGCCTGCTCAAGCAGTGCCGAGGTGGCCGTGACCGGCGGAGCCGGCTTCATCGGGCGACACCTCGCCGCCGCCCTCGTCGCCCTGGGAAAGCGGGTCGTGATCGTCGACCTGGCCGATCCGGGCCCGGAGGTCGCGGCCCTTCCCGGGGTCCGTCACGCACGAGCGGACCTGCGCGACTACGGCGATGTGCTCATCGCACTCAAAGGTATTCATACAGTCTTTCATTTGGCCGGTAATGCCAGCGGGACGCTGTCCGTGGAGAACCCGAGGTTCGACTTCGAGGTCAACGGGATGGGCACCTGCAATGTCGGCAACGCCTGTGCCGAACTCGGGGTGAGCCGGCTCGTCTATCTCTCCTCCGCCATCGTCTACGGCACGCCGCAGACCACCCCCATCACCGAGGAACACCCCACGCGCCCGTTTCTGCCCTACGGGGCGTCGAAGCTGTCCGGGGAACTGGTGCTGCGCAGCCTCCACGAGGCGATCGGACTGCCCGTGGTGATCGGCCGATCCTTCGTCGTCTACGGCCCCGGCGAGGACCCGCGGCGGGCCGGTGGGGAGGTGTCCCAGTTCCTGCGCTGGCAGCTCAACGAACGGCCGATCCCGGTGGTGGGGGACATCGACCGCAAGACCCGCGACTTCATCCACGTCACGGATCTGTGCGCCGCGCTGATCACCCTGGCCGAGTCCGGGGCCGAGGGCGAGATCTACAACCTGGGCAGTGGCCAGGAGGTGTCCCTGCGCGCCCTCGCCGAGGCCGTGGGCAGGGCCACCGGCGCGCCGGCCTTGCTGGAGGCCGACGCCGGCCGGCTGGACGACAGCTTCCGGCTGGTCGCGGACGTGTCGAAACTCCGCGGCCTGGGGTTCGAACCGCGCGTCCCGCTCGACGCCGGGCTCAAGGCGCTCGCCGGCGAACTGGGGCCGTACCCCGAACTGCCCTCGGCCAAGGCCGTCTTCCGGCGCGAGCCGAGCGAGCCCGCCGCTCCCGGCACCCTCGCCGGCCCGGCCGCCCCGGGCGGGGCCCTCGACACCCGTGAGGAGGCCGCGGCGTGCTAGCACTCGACGGGGGCAGCCCCGTCATCGGCAAGGGCCAGGTCGCCCCGTGGCCCCACATTGTCGACGACGACCGCGCGGCCGTGCTGCGCGCCATGGACGACGCCACGCCCTGGCACTGGCCGATGCGGACCGTGCAGGAACTGGAGGACGCCTGGGCGGAGTTCACCGGCATGCCGTACGTGCTGGCGGCCAACTCCGGTACCGCCGCCCTGCACATGGCCATCGCCGCGGCCGGGGTGGAGCCCGGCGACGAGGTGCTGGTGCCGGCCGATACGTTTCTCGCCTCGGCCTCCTGCGTGCTCCAGGCCAACGCCGTGCCGGTCTTCGTGGACTCCGACCCCGAGACGTTCACCGTCGACCCCGCGCTGGTGGCCGAGCGGATCACACCGCGCACCCGGGCCGTCGTCGCGGTGGACCTCAACGGGCTGCCGGCCGACTACGACGCGCTCGCCGGCATCACCCGGCGGCACGGCCTGACCCTGATCGAGGACGCGGCCCAGGCGCACGGCGCCACCTACCACGGACGGCCGGTGGGCTCGCTCGGGGACATGAGCGGCGCCAGCCTCAACGGCTCCAAGACGCTGTCGGCGCTCGGCGAGGGCGGGCTGTTCGCCACCCGCGACGCGGAGCAGTTCAAGCTGGCCCGCCGGGTGCTGATGTTCGGCGAGGAACTGCCCGGGCAGGGCCGCGACTACAACGCGCGCATCATGGGCTGGAACTACCGCATCGACGTCCTCGCCGCGGCCTTCGCCCGCTCGCAGCTCGGCCGGCTGGAGGAGATGAGCCGGGTGCGGCGGGAGAACGGCGCGGCCCTCACCGAGGCCCTGGCCGGCATCCCCGGCATTCGGCCCCCGGCGGTGCCCGAGGGCATGACCCACGTCTACTTCTTCTACCCCCTGCTGGTGCGGCCGGAGGACCTGGGCCTCGACGACCTGCCGGTGGCGGCGTTCAGGGACGCGGTGGAGAAGGCCGTGAACGCTGAGGGCCTGGGGATCATGCGCTGGCAGCACCAGCCGGTGCCGGCGCAGACGCTGTTCCAGGAGCGGCGCGGCTACGGGCGCGGCTGCCCGTGGACCTGCGGCCACGCCGAGCCCGGCCGGGTCTACCGCCCGGAGGAGTACCCGGTCGCCGAGGACATCTGCCGGCGCCGCCTGGTGCTGGGGCAGAGCTTCAGCTCACTGGGCCCGCCGAACGACCTCGCCACCATGCGGGCGTTCGCCGACGTGTTCCACAAGGTCCTGGTGGAGGAGCGGGACGCGGTGGTCTCCCTGGCCCGCCGGATCGCGGCGGAGTCGGCGGAGCCGGCGCACACCCCGTAAGGCGGGTGGCCGCACGGGAGCGACCCCCGTGCGCCCACCCCGTACGGCGGACAGGGGTGCCACCCCGTACGACGGGCGGTGCGCGCCACTCCGTACGACGGGCCGGACGTGTCACCGCGCACGGCGGACAGGGCGTGCCGCCCCGTACGACAGGCGGGGCGAGCCGTCCGATACGACGATCAGGACGAGCTGTCCGATGCGACGATCAGGACGAGAGGAAGACGACGTGTCCCCGAGCGGCTCGGAAGACCCGGCCTTCGCCGCGGGCCCCCACGGCCCCGCCGGAGCGGGCGGCGACCGGACGACGCGCCTGGCCGACGCCGGCCGGGCGGCCGAGGAGCGCCCCGCGCCGCCCACGAAGCGGCTGCGGGCCGCCCGCGTGGCGGTCTGCGGCGTCTTCTTCGTGACCGGTGCCGCGTTCGCCACCTGGGCCGCGCGGGTGCCGGCCGTGCAGGACCGACTGGACCTCTCCGCGGGGGAGCTGGCCATCGCCCTGGTCGGCCTGAGCACCGGGGCGTTCGCCGGGCTCCCCCTGGTGGGCGGCCTGGTCGCCCGCTGGGGCAGCCGGCGGGTGCTCATCGGCGGCGCGGCCGTCTACCTGGGCGCCCTGCCGCTGATCGCGGTGGCGCCGGGCGTCCCCCTCCTCACGGTGGTCCTCGCCGCCTTCGCCTGCGGCAACACCGCCGTCGACGTCGCCATGAACACCCAGGCCGTCCTCGTCGAACGGGAGTACGGGCGGCCCATCCTCGGCGGCTTCCACGCCATGTTCAGCCTCGGCGGCATCGCGGGGGCGCTGGTGGGCAGCGCGGCGGCCGCCGCGGGCATCGGGGTGGGCGGCCACTTCCTGGTGACCGCCGTGGTGCTGGCGCTCGCCGGCGCCGTGGCCATGGCGGCGCTGCTGCCCGACCCGCCCGACGCGTCCGCCTCCGGCCCGCTGCTCGCCCTGCCCACCCGCGGGCTGTGGGTCCCCGGCCTGATCGCCTTCTGCGCCCTGATGGGCGAGGGCGTGATGAACGACTGGGGCGCGGTCTATCTGCACGATGTCACCGGCTCGTCGGCCGGCACCGCGGCGGCCGGCTTCGCGGTCTTCTCCGCCGGCATGGTGCTCGGCCGGCTCGCCGCCGACCGGGTGCGGGCCCGCACCGGCGACACCCGGTTCGTCCTGGGGTGCGCGGTGCTGTCGGCGGTCGGCGCGGCCGTCTCCATCGCGCTGCCCACGCCCGAGGCGGGCCTCGCCGGGTACGCGCTGCTCGGCCTGGGGCTCGCCGCCGTCATCCCCGTGATCTTCAGCTACGCGGCGCGCCACGACCCGCTGCGGCCCGGCCCCTCGATCGCGGCCGTCTCCGCGGTGGGCTACGTGGGCTTCCTGGCCGGGCCGCCGATCATGGGCGGCATCGCGGAGGCCACGAGCCTGCGCGTGGCCATGCTGGTGCTGGTCGCCCTGATGGCGGCGATGACCGTGCTGGCCCCCCGGCTGCGCCGCGGCTGAGCGCCGCGGCCGAGAGACGCGGCTGAACACGAGGGCTCACCACGCGGGCACGCCGCCTCTCGCCAGCGTCAGGGCGACACGCGCGGCCGAGGTGCCCAGCCCCGACGGGCCGGCCAGGGCGCTCTCGGGTGTGGGGTCGTGGCGCAGACAGGACTCCTCGTAGCGGTGACAGTCCTGGTGCCACGTCAGAATGCCGGCGAGCCAGTTGCGCAGGTCCTCCACATAGCCGTCCAGCGCGGCGCGGGCCTCCGCGTCGAGGTCGAAATCGTCGTAGAGGACGGGCAGCTCGTGCTCCACCACGTGCTGGAACTGGCGCATGCGCGAGTTCATGAGGTCATGGACGATTTCCACCGCCGTCGGGTAGTCGCAGTCGAAGAACTGCTGGACGACCAGGACGCCGTTGTGGACCTCCCCCTCGAACTCGATCTCCTTCTGGTAGGAGAAGAGGTCGTTCATCAGCGCGGCGTAGTCGGCCGCGGAGTTCTCCAGGGAGCGCATCGGCCCGCTGCGGTAGATCTCGGGCGGGACGCGCCGGCCGTGGGAGAGCCGGGCCAGGCTCATGGTGAGGTCCGAGCCGAAGGTCTTCCGGCGCATCTCGATGTAGTCGACCGGGTCGGGAACGCGGTTCTGGGCCTGGTTGGCCAGCTCCCACAGCCAGCTGTCGGTCATGGACCCGACCGCGGCCCGGAAGGTGCGGCGGGCGTCGAGGTCCATCGGCCCGGCCGTGCGCGCCCACAGATCGGCGAGCCCGCGCTCCAGCGCGTTGGTGGGCTCGGGCGCGGGCTGGGCGACGGGGTCGATCGGCATGAACGCCGCCAGGCGGTCGGTGCACGCCTTCGCGCCGGCCAGGTCCCGGGAGCGGCCGAACACCACGGGGTAGTAGTCGTCCCCGTAGGTGCCCCAGGTCAGCCACTGCGATCCGAGGTCCAGCGCCTCCGGGGTGGCGTCCGGGGCGAGGCCGGCCGCGCACAGCGGGAAGTCGAACCCGGCGAGCTTGCGCGCGTCCCAGATGTGGGAGCCGGGAACCCCGGGCTGCGGCTCGAGCATCCCCATCCGGCGCGCCCACTCCACTGCCTGCGGCCGGGCCCGCTCCAGGTGCGGGTTGAGCCGGGTGGGGAACGGCATCTCGAACTCGGGCAGCAGCGACGGCCCGACCCGCTGGTACGGGACGTGGGTGTAGCGCCGCACCCGGCCCGGCCCGGCCTGCCGGGAGAGGGACAGCAGGCTCACCGCCGAGGTGCCGAGGCCACTGGGGAGGAAGGGCAGCGCACGGGCGGCGCCCGCGGAGTCGAGGGCGCCCTCGTTCATGTAGCGGCTGGAGCGCAGATGCCACTCGTGCCCGCCGGACTGCCAGTCCTGGAGGCCCTTCACATAGGCCAGCACGGCCGCCCGGGAGCGCGGGTCCAGGCCGCGTTCGACGAAGAGCGGCTCCAGCTCGGTGAGCACGGTGTCCTCGAACTGCTGGAGGCGCGAGGTGAGCAGGTCGTTGACGGCGTCCGCCGCCTCCTGGGTGGAGCACCCCAGGAACGTCTCCAGCACCAGGACGCCATTGGCGAGCTCGCCCTCGTCCTGGGTCTCCCGCTCGTAGGAGAACAGGTCGTTGCGCAGATGGACGCCGTCGGCGAAGGCGTCCCGCAGCACCCGCAGCGGCCGGGAGTCGGCGACGGCCGCCGGGACCTCGGCGCCCGCCGCGTACTCGACCAGCCCCGCCGACCAGGGCGCGCCGCCGACCTTGCGGCGCATCTCGATGTACTCGACCGGGTTGGGGACGCGCCCGGCGTTGATGTTGGAGAGCTCCCAGAGGGACTCGTTGAGCAGGTGCTCGGTGCTCTCGGCGAACCGGGCGCGCCAGTCCAGCGACATCTCGGGCACGGTGCGGGCCCACAGATCGGCGAGGCCCGCCTCGACCGGGTTTCGCGGCTCCGGAAAGCCCTCGGAGAGGTCCATCGGCATGAACGCCGCCAGCCGGTCCAGATACGCCTTTCCGCCGGCCCGGTCCTGGGTGCGCTTGAACGTCTCCAGGAAGTGGTCGTCGAAGAAGAAGACCCACACGTACCAGTCGGTGACCAGCGAGAGCTGCGCGGCCGTGGCGTCCGGGTGGGTGTACGAGCACAGCAGCGCGTAGTCGTGGGAGTCGAGGTCGTGCTCCTCCCAGATCCCGGACCCCTCCAGCATCCCCATCGCGCGGGCCCACTCCTTGCTGTGCCGCCGCGCCTCCTCCAGGTGCGGGTTCAGCCGCGCCGGGTGGGGCACATAGAAGGTCGGCAGTTCAAAGGGGTGTGCCACGGGATGTCGGCCTTTCGTCGCGGCGTCTCGGTCCGCTGCCGCACTACCCCTGTGCGCGGGTGGTTACCCGAGCGCGCCAATAGTCGTACCACCCGATGAATCGGGGTACGCTGGGTCAGCGGGGTGGCCGGGACCGCAGCCCCGCCCGCTTGCGCCAGGCGACGATCAGCGCGGCGAGCCCGGTCAGGGCGATGAAGGCCATCGAGATCAGGAACGCCGGCGAGGTCGGTGCCGACGCGCGGCTGCCCGCCACCACGTACGCCGCCGTATTGGGCACGCTGCCGATCGCCGTGGCCAGCAGGAAGGGCAGCCAGCCCATCCGGGAGACGGCCGCGCCGTAGTTCGCCGCGGCGAACGGCACCCCGGGCACCAGCCGCACCAGCAGCATCGAGCGGAAGCCGTGCCGGCTGAGCTGCCGGTCCGCCGCCGCCAGCCAGCGGGCCCGCAGCAGCGGCCGCAGCGCCTCCTGCCCGAGCAGCCGCCCGAGCCCGAAGGCGAGGCCCGCGCCGAGCACCGTGCCCACGAGCGCCGAGGCCAGCCCGAAGCCGGACCCGAACAGCGCCCCCGCCGCCAGATTGAGAATCGGCCGCGGCACCAGGGCCGCCGTACAGATGCCATACGCGATCGCGAACAGCACCACGGCCGAGCCGCCCGAGACCTGGGGTGGCCAGCCGCCGGCCAGCAGCCGCTGCGGCTCGTACAGGACGACGGTCGTCGCCGCCGCCGAGAGCAGGGCCGCGAGGAGCGCCAGACGGGAGCACGGTGACAGCAGCGCCTTGGCGCACCGGGCGGGAAGTCCGGCGGACGGCGGGGTGGCGTCGAGCATCCGGGGAGACTAACCGACAAAGGTGTCGGATCGTTGTCAGCCCGGCCGCGGGGACACGGTCGGCGCAGCCCCGGCGGCGCACCGGAGTGAGCGCGCCCCGCGCCGCCGGCGCCGCTAATTGGTTGGACGGCCCAGCGGCCGGCCACGATCATCGAGGCATGTTCCGAACGGCCTGCGCACCGGCGCCGCCCGCCGTCGCCCGGGGAGTCCCGGGGAGTCCGGGGGAGTCCGGGGAAGGGGACCATGGCGAAGCAGCCGTACGCGCGCACCAGGCCACATCTCACCATCGGGGCCCTGGGCCAGGCCGGCCACGGCAAGACCACGCTCACGGCCGCCATCGTCGCGGTGCTCGCCGCGCGCGGCGGCGCCGGTACGGGGCCGACGGAGGTGACCCGTGGCATCACCATCGACAGGGGCCATGTCGAGTACAGAACCGACACCCGGCATTACGCCCATGTCGACATGCCCGATCACACCGACTACGTCAGGAACATGGTGACGGGGTCGGTCCGGCTCGACGGGGCGATCCTCGTCGTCTCGGCGCCCGACGGCGTCATGTCGCAGACCGTGGCGCAGGTGCTCCTCGCCCGTCAGGTCGGGGTCGAGCACGTCGTCGTCGCGCTCACCAAGGCGGACGCCGGCGATCCGGACCTGGCCGACCTCGTCGAACTGGAGGCGCGGGAGCTGCTCTCCGCCCACGGCTACGCGGGGGACACCCTGCCCGTCGTACGAGTGTCGGGGCTGCGGGCGCTGGAGGGCGACCCGCGCTGGACGGGCACGATCGAGGCCCTGCTGGACGCGGTCGACATCTACGTACCGACGCCGCGCCCACGCGTCGACGCGCCGTTCCTGCTGCCGGTCGACAACGTCCCGGCCCTCGGCGAGAGCGACACCGGCTCCCTGGGCACCGGCTTCCTGGCCACCGGCTCCCTGGTCACCGGCACGGTGGAGCGGGGGACGGTGCGGGTGGGGGACCGGGTCCACCTCACCGGCAGCGACGCCACGGCGGTCGTCACCGGGCTGACAATCGCCGGCACGGACCTGGCCGCGCCTGCGATCACGGCCACGGTCGCGGGTGGGGAGCGGGAGGAGCCGGCCGCCGGCGGGCCCGCGCCCGGAGCGCACGCCGGGCCGGGCGACACCGTCACGCTGCGGCTGCGCGGGGTCCGGCCGGAGGAGGTGCGGCGCGGTGACGCGGTGGTGGCGCCCGCCTCGGTGACCGTCGAACGGCGCTTCACCGCACGCGTCCATCTGTTCTCCACGGCGGAGGGCGGATGGGGCACGGCGCTGAGGAGCGGTCGCCGCCCGCGGTTCCGCCTCCGTACGGCCGAGGTGGCCGGCGCCGTCGACCTCGGCGGACCGGCGGCGGTGGCGCACCCCGGCGAGACCGTGCCGATGACGGTCGAGCTCGACCGCGCGCTGGCGCTGGAACCGGGGCTGCGCCTCACCGTCCACGACGGCGGGCGAACGGTGGGGGCCGGCACGGTGATCGCCGTCGCGGGCGGGCCGGGGCGTTCTCCCGCCGGTACGGGGGGTGGCGCGGGTGGCCCGGGACCCGCCGGGGCAGGGCCCACAATGGGTCCGTGAACACCGACGAGCCGACCCCCGTGGGCGACGGGCCGATACCCGTGATCCGGGACGTGGACGGCGGCACCGCGAAGCTCATGCCGGACGTCGACCGGCGGCGCGCCTGGCTGCTCACCGTGGACGGCGCGCCCCAGTCGTACGTGGACCTGGACGACCCCGTCCACCTGGAGTTCGAGTACACCCAGCGGCTCGCCCATCTCCTCGACGCGGCCTTCGCCCCGGGCCGCCCCCTGGACGCCCTGCACCTCGGCGGCGGCGCCCTCACCCTGCCGCGCCGGGTCGCGGCCACCCGGCCGGGCTCCCGGCAGACGGTGGTCGAGTCGGACCGCGGTCTGATCGCGCTGGTCGCCGAGCACCTTCCGGTGCCGGAGGGCAGTGGGATCACCGTCCACGGCACCGACGCCCGGGCGTGGCTCGAACAGGCGCCGCCCGCCTCGGCGGATGTCGTCGTCGCGGACGTGTTCGGCGGCTCCCGGGTGCCCGCGCATCTCACGTCCGTGGACTACGCGCGGGCGGCGGCCCGCGCCCTGCGGCCGGCCGGTGTCTACGCCGCCAACCTCGCCGACGGCGCCCCGTTCGCCTTCCTCCGCTCCCAGCTGGCCACCTTCGGCACGGCCTTCCCCGAGCTCTGCCTGATCGCCGAGCCCTCGGTGCTGCGCGGTCGGCGCTTCGGCAACGCGCTGCTCGTCGCCTCGCACGCGCCGCTGCCCGTGGAGCGGCTGGCCCGCCTGGTGGCGGCCGACGCCTTCCCGGCGCGGGTCGAGCACGGCGCCGCGCTGGACCGCTTCGTGCGCGGGGCGCGGCCCGTACGGGAGGAGGACGCGGTGCCTTCGCCGGAGCCGCCGGAGGGCGCGTTCAGCATCGGCTGACGTCGTCGTCGTGCGGAAGCCCGCCGGCCCAAGGGGGCCGGCGCGTGAGGCGGCGCACGTCCGGGACGGTCAGCACCGCGGCCGTCAACAGTACGATCAGCAGCGCACAGCCCCACAGCGCCGTACTCCGGCCGAGCGCGTGCTCCGCCGGCCCCGCGAGCCCCGCCGCGATCGGCATGCCGGCGACCGACCCCAGCCAGTCGTACGCCGAGACCCGGGAGAGCTTCTCCTCGGGGATCTCCTGGTGGAGCGCGAGCATCCAGGCCACGCCGAACACCTCCAGCGCCAGGCCGCTGACGAACATCGCCGCCACCAGCGGGCCGATCGGCAGGGGCACGGCGAGCGCGGCGGAGGGCAGGGCGAGCGGGAAGACGCACAGGGTGCCGGCGAGCAGGATGCGGCGCGGCCGCCAGCGGGTCATCAGCAGTCCGCCGCAGAGCGTGCCCACCCCGAACGCGGCGAGCGCCAGCCCCCACGGGCGGGCGCCGCCCAGGTGCTCCTCGGCCACCAGCGGCCCGTACACCGCGTCGGCCGCGCCGGACACGGCGTTCACCACGGCGAACTGCACAACGATCGACCACAGCCAGGGCCGGGAGGCGAACTCGCGCCAGCCCTCGCGCAGATCGAGCAGTAGCCCCCCGCCCGGGGCCCGCTCCCGTGCCGGGCCGACGTCGAGGAACGCCCGGAGCGCCCCCGCGCACGCGAAGGCCGCGGCGTCGATGGCGAGCACCCAACCGGGGCCGAGCAGGGCGATCAGCGCGCCGCCGAGGGCCGCGCCGCCGATCGTGGCGCCGCTCATGCCCATCCGGAAGACGGCGAAGGCGCGCCCGGACTGCTCGCCGCTGACGGTGGAGAGGAGCATGCCCTCGGCGGCGGGGGAGAAGAAGGCGTGCCCCGCGCCGCCCACCGCGGAGAAGAGCGCCATCTGCCAGATCCGCGCGTCACCGGAGAGCACGAGGGCGGCGAACCCGGCCTGGGAGAGGCAGTTGACGGTGTTCGCGGCGACCATCACCCGATGGCGCGGCAGCCGGTCCGCGATGGCGCCGCCGATCAGCAGGAAGCCGACGAGCGCGACCGTACGGGCCGCGGCGACCAGCCCGACGTCCGTACTGCTGCCGCCCGCCTGGAGAACGGCGAACGCCGCCGCGATCAGAGCCCCGGAGTTCCCGAGGTTCGTGATCACGGCGGCGGCGGTCAGCAGGCTGTAGTTGCGGCCCGCCCATAAGGGGCGGCGCGGCAGTCGGCGCGCCGCGCCGGTCCGGTTCGTCACCCGCGGACTATGGCGGCATCGGGCCGCCGCTGCCAAGCGATTTCGAGGAATCAGGAGGCCAGCGGTCGCAGGGTGGACATGATCTTCTGAATGGTCTCGTCGGGGACCTCCTCCGGGGTCCCCTTGACCGAGGTGAGAATCCAGGTGGCGAGGTCCCCGCTGGGCGCCTTGTACGAGACGGCGTACGCCTTGCCGTCGGTCTCGCACTTGTTGCGCTTCTTGACGCCGGTGACCGTGGTCATGGAGACATGGCCGGAGATGCCGTGGGTGGTGGTGAACGGCTTGGACTCGCCGACGTCGAACTTGCCCGACTTCTGCTGATCGAAGGCGCCGAACGCCCAGTTGCCGGACTCGATCTTGGCCGCCTCCGCGGTGCCCTTGGCGCCCTGCGCGCCCTTGGCGCCGACCGTGGCCACCGAGTACGAGCCCTTGCTCTCGGGCACGGAGCAGTACTTCTCCTTGTACACCGCCGGGCCGGACATCGTGAGCAGCGGTGTGGGGAAGAGCGCCTTGTCGTCCTTCTTGTTCTCGTCCGCGATGGACCAGGAGTAGCCGGAGCCGAGGACCTTCCACTCCGGGGGCACGTCGAAGGCGACCCCGCGCTTCTGGTTGGTGACCGCCTGCCAGCCCTGGACGACCGGCTTGACCTCGGCCGCGGGCGCGCCGCGCGGGTTGTCCTGGGCGGCGCCGCTCGGCGCGGGCGGGGCCGGGGCGGAGGGCGCCGCCGAGCCCTTGTCGTCGGTGGCCACGGCCTTCTTGTCGTCGTTCTTCTCGTCGCCCCCGAGGAGGATGACGCCGGTCACCGTCGCGGCGATCACGACGGCGACGGCCGCCACCACGGCGATGACCGTGACCTTCTTCCGGTTGTCGCGGGGCGGCTGGGGCGCCCCCGGGGCACCGGGGACGTTCCACTGCGGCGCGTGGCCCTGCGGCTGCTGGGGCGGGAACCCGGGCTGCTGCTGGTACGGGTTGGGCTGTTGGTACCCCTGCTGCTGGTATCCCTGCTGTTGGTACGGATTGGGCTGCTGAGGGCCCTGTTGCTGATGACCCGCCTGCTGATACGGATTCGGGTTGTGCGGGTTCTGCTCGCCCCCGGGCGGCTGCTGTCCTGGCCACATGGCCGATAACCATAGAGGGGGCATGGCCGAACTGCTACGGCAGCCCCTGCGGGGTGCGGGCCGGGGGCGCCCCGCCCGGTCCCCGGGTGTCTCCGTGGCGCCCCTCCCGCCACAAGCTACTCGCTGGTAACGTGCGGCTCATGACCGAGACCTCGCCGTCGATCGGCGACATGATGACGGCCACCGTGCCGATGGCCCGCACCCTGAACCTCGACTTCGTCGAGACCACCCCGGAGCGCGCCGTGGTGCGGTTGCCCGACCAGCCCGACTACCACAACCACGTCGGCGGTCCGCACGCCGGTGCGATGTTCACCCTGGCGGAGTCGGCCAGTGGCGCGATCGTGATGGCCGCCTTCGGCGACCAGCTCTCGCGCGCCGTGCCGCTCGCCGTCCGCGCCGAGATCGGCTACAAGAAGCTCGCCATGGGCCCGGTCACGGCCACCGCCACGCTCGGCCGCCCGATCGCCGACGTGGTGGCGGAGCTGGACGCCGGCCGGCGACCCGAGTTCCCGGTCGCGATCGCCATCACCCGGGAGGACGGCGCGGTCACCGGGGAGATGTCCATCGTCTGGACCCTGCGGCCGAACAACTGATCGTCGGGTCCCGGCGTCTGTCTCCGTGATTCCAGTAGGCTGCCCGGCGTACGCACGACGGCGCGCGCCGGGCATCGGCCAGGGCCGACGGCACCGCGGCCATCAGACGGAGGGAACCGGCGTTGCACGTCCAGGAGTGGCTCGAGACCGTCCCGGCGGTCAGCATCTACATCCTGGTAGGGGTGGTCATCGGGCTGGAGAGCCTCGGCATCCCCCTGCCCGGTGAGATCGTCCTCGTCAGCTCGGCGCTGCTGGCCTCGCAGCACCATGAGATCGACCCGCTGATCCTGGGCACGTGCGCCACCGCCGGCGCCATCATCGGCGACTCCATCGGGTACGCGATCGGTCGCAAGGGCGGCAAACCGCTGCTGACCTGGATGGGCGGCAAGTTCCCCAAGCACTTCGGGCCGCACCACATCGCCAGCGCCGAGCGGTCCTTCGAGAAGTGGGGCATGTGGGCCGTCTTCTTCGGCCGCTTCGTCGCCCTGCTGCGGATCTTCGCCGGCCCGCTGGCGGGCGTGCTGCGCATGCCGTACTGGAAGTTCCTCACCGCCAACGTCCTCGGCGGCATCCTCTGGGCGGGCGGCACCACCGCGGTCATCTACTACGTCGGCATCGCGGCCGAGGCCTGGCTCAAGCGCTTCTCCTGGCTGGGGCTGGTGCTCGCGGTGCTGATCGGCGCCGGCTCGATGCTCATCCTCAAGAACCGCGCGAAGAAGGCCGCGGCGGAGGCGGAGCGCGCGGAAGCGGCGGAGACGGAGGCGGAGGCCGCGGAGGCGGCGAAGCCGGAGGTGGGCGCGACCGCGCCCTGAGCGGTCACACTCTGAGGGGCCAGTCCCGGGCGGTCGCGCTCCGAGGGGCCCAGCCCTGGGCCGTCCCGCCCTGGGCGGTCGCGCTCCGCGTGCGGCCCCGCTCCACCGGCGGCCGGGCGGTCAGTCCGCCGCCCCCGCGCCGGTCAGGGCCGCGCGATGGGCCCCGGCCAGATCCACGTACACCGCCGCGTTGAGCGCGATGTGCTCCCGCTCCTCGGCGGTCAGTTCCCGCTTGACCTTGGCCGGCACCCCGGCGACCAGCGACCCCGGGGGCACCCGCAGGCCCTGCGGGACCAGCGCCTGGGCCGCGATCAGCGAACCCGCGCCGATCACGGCGCCGTTGAGCACCGTCGCCCCCATCCCGACCAGCACGTCGTCCTCCACGGTGCAGCCGTGCAGCACGGCGTTGTGCCCGACGGTCACGCGCTCGCCGACGGCGACCGGGAAGCCGGGGTCCACATGGACGGTGCAGTTGTCCTGGATGTTGCTGCCGGCGCCGACGGTGATGGAGTCGCAGTCGGCCCGCAGAACGGCGTGGTACCAGACGCTGGAGCCCGCCGCCAGGCTGACGTCCCCGATCACCACGGAGGTCGGCGCGGTGAACGCCGACGCGTCGACCCGCGGCTCCTTGCCCCCGATGCCCATCCGCAACGCCCGCTCGGCCATCGTGATCCCTCCGTCGCCCACTGCTCCGTCATCGGCACGGTAGGCGACGCGCCGCCGCGCCGCGCCCGGGTGGGGTGAAGATCACAGCGGGCCGCGAGGACCGCCGTCGGCACCGCTGAGTACCGTGTGCGGGTGCCGAACGACCGGAAGCCCCGACCCTCGCCGGCGGCCTGGCGCCGCCGCCTCCTCTCCGGTGCCGTGCACCGGGGCTGGCGCTGGCTCCAGCGCCACGGCGGGGTGACGGCCGAGAGCCCGGGCCCGTACCGCTTCCGCCGGATCGGCACCGGCACCCGGCTCGCCTTCCCGCAGGGCACCGTCTTCGGCGAGCCCTGGATCGAGCTGGGCGACCACTGCGTCATAGGCGAGCAGGTCACGCTGACCGCGGGCATGATGCCCGACCTGGACCTCGGCCCGGACCCGGTGGTGTGCATCGGCAACGGACTCGTCCTCGGCCGCGGCAGCCATGTGGTGGCCTCCCTGCCGGTGGTCATAGGCGACGACGTCTACTGCGGCCCGTATGTGTACATCACCTCCGACAACCACTCCTACGACGACCCGCACCAGCCCATCGGCAAGCAGTGGCCGCGCTCGCAGCCCGTGGAGATCGGCTCGGGCAGCTGGCTCGGCGCCGGCGCGGTGATCCTGCCCGGCGCGCGGCTCGGCCGGAACGTCGTGGTCGCGGCGGGGGCGGTCGTGCGCGGCGAGGTGCCGGACCACAGCGTGGTGGCCGGCGCGCCCGCCCGCGTCGTACGGCGCTGGGACCCGGAGACCGGCTGGCAGCCGCCGCTGCGCACCCCGCCGCCCGTACCGGTCCCGGACGGCATCACCCCGGAGCAGCTCAGCGGGCTCGCGGAGCTCGACGACGCGGCGGGCAGGGACCGGCTCACCGGTTCCTGAGCTCAGAGCCTTCCGAGCTCGATCGCCGGGCAGCGGTCCATCACCATGTCGAGCCCGGCCGCGCGCGTGCGCTCGTACGCCGCCTCGTCGACCACGCCCAACTGGAACCAGACCGCCCGCGCGCCGATGGCCACCGCCTCGTCGGCCACCCGCCCGGCCAGCTCGCTGTTGACGAAGACGTCCACCACGTCGACCGGGAAGGGGATCTCGGCCAGCGAGGCGTACCCGGGCTCCCCGTGCACCGTCTCCGCCTTGGGGTGCACCGGCACCACCCGCTTGCCGGCGGCGCGCAGCACCTCCGCCACGCCGTACGCCGCCCGGGAGCGGTTCGTCGACAGGCCCACCACCGCCCAGGTGTCGCCCGTGTCCGTCAGAATCCTGCGCACCGTCTCGGCGTCCGTGTCCCTGTTCATGGCGGGAGAACGACGCGGCCCGGCCGGATCATTCCGTGTGCGGCGGCATAGGCTGGCCCGATGTAGGAGCAGTACCGGACCGTGGCGCGCGCGGGCACGCACGAGATCGAGATCAAGAAGTCCCGCTTCCTCACCACGCTCGCCCCGGCCGCCACCGAGGAGGAGGCCCTGGAGGCCATCGGGCGGGTCCGCAAGGAGCACCCCACCGCCACGCACAACTGCTTCGCCTACGTCCTCGGCGCCACCGGTGACGTGCAGAAGTCCAGCGACGACGGGGAGCCCGGGGGCACGGCGGGGGTGCCGATGCTCCAGATGCTGCTGCGCCGGAACATGCGGGACGTCGTCGCCGTCGTCACCCGCTACTACGGCGGGGTGCAGCTCGGCGCGGGCGGACTGATCAGGGCGTACGGCGGGGCGGTCGGGCAGGCGCTCGACGCGCTCGGCACCGTGGCCCGGCGCAGGCTCCGGCTGGCCACGGTCACCGTCGACCACCAGCGGGCCGGCCGGCTGGAGAACGACCTGAGGGCCACCGGGCACGCGGTCCGCGAGGTGCGCTACGCGGAGCGGGTGGCCATCGAGGTGGGGGTGGCGGAGGAGGAGGTCGGGCCCTTCCGCGCCTGGCTGGCCGACACCACGGCGGGGGCGGCGACCCTCGAACTCGGCGGCGTCACCTACGTCGAGGGCTGAGCCGGCGCGCCGTCGCGTCGAGGGCCGGCCCGGCGCCCCGCGACGTCGAGGGCTGGGCCGATGCGCCGTTGTCGCAGGTGAGGCGGTTGCCGGAGCGGTTGCCGGGGCGATTGTCAGTGGCGGGTGGGACGCTGATGTCGTAACGGGATCTGCGAAGGGACATCGCCATGATCACGACCGACTTCGTGCCCGGCTCTCCGTGCTGGCTCGACCTGGGGGCGCCCGACGTCCCCGCCGCGGCGGCCTTCTACGGCGCGGTCTTCGGCTGGGAGCTCGACTCCTTCGGCCCGGACGCGGGCGGGTACGGCGCGTTCCGGCTCAACGGCAGGATCGTGTCCGCGGTGGGTCCGCTCACCGAGGAGGGGGCCCGCTCCGCCTGGATGATCTACTTCAACACCCCCGACGCCCAGGGCACGGCCGAGGCCGTGGAGCGGTTGGGCGGCACGGTCCGGACGGCCCCGGTCGACGCCGGCGGGGCCGGTTGGATGGCCCAGCTCACCGATCCGCAGGGCGGCCAGTTCGCCGTCTGGCAGCCCGGCACCAGCAAGGGCCTGGAGGCGGTGGACCAGCCGGGCACCCTCACCTGGACCGAGCTCTACACCACGGACGGCGCCGCCGCGAAGGAGTTCTACGGCAGTCTCTTCGGCTGGCGGACCCAGGGCGTTCCCCTGCCGGGCGACGGCGGCACCTATGAAATCCTGACCCCCGCCGGCCAGGACGAGGAGCGCATGCACGGCGGTCTGATGGAGCTCTCGGCCGACGACCTCGCCCTGACCGGCGGGCGCCCGTACTGGCACCCCGTGTTCGGCTCGGAGGACTGCGACGCCACCGTCGCCAAGGTCGTGGAGAACGGCGGCAGCGTGCAGATGGGACCGGAGGACGCGGCGGGCGTCGGGCGGCTGGCCGTCTGTGTCGACCCCGCGGGAGCCGACTTCGTGGTCCTGACGCCGGAGCCCGGTCAGGGCTGAGCCCCGCCCGGCGGACGAGAGGCCCGTGAGGGAGCAGGGGCGAAACGGCGTTAGCGTTAGGGGGCGCCCGACGCCGGCCCAGGTGCCGGACCGGGCGCCGGGCCGAGGGGCGGAGAAAGGGAGAACATGCGGGTCGGAGTCGTCGCGTGAGACTTCTGCACACCTCCGACTGGCATCTGGGGCGGTCGTTCCACCGAGTGAACCTGCTGTCCGCCCAGGCCGCCTTCCTCGATCACCTCGTCGACGTCGTGCGCGACCAGCGGATCGACGCGGTGCTCGTCGCCGGGGACGTGTACGACCGCGCCGTGCCGTCGCTCGCCGCCGTCGAGCTCTACGACAGCGCGCTGCACCGGCTCGCCGACCTCGGCGTGCCCACCGTCATGATTTCCGGGAACCACGACTCGGCCCGTCGGCTGGGCGTCGGCGCCGGCCTCATGGAGCGGGCCGGCATCCATCTGCGCACCGACCCGGCCCGCTGCGCCATTCCGGTCGTCCTCACCGACGAGCACGGCGAGGTCGCCCTCTACGGGCTGCCGTATCTGGAGCCCGCCCTGGTCGGCGAGGCCCTGGGCGCACGCCGCGCCGACCACGCGGCGGTGCTCTCCGCCGCCATGGACCGGGTGCGGGCCGACCTCGCGACCCGCCCCGCCGGCACCCGCTCCGTCGTCCTCGCCCACGCCTTCGTCACCGGCGGCACGGCCAGCGACAGCGAGCGCGACATCACCGTCGGAGGCGTCGCCGCCGTGCCCGCCGGCATCTTCGACGGCGTCGACTACGCCGCGCTCGGCCATCTCCACGGCTGCCAGACGATCACCGAGCGGATTCGCTACGCCGGCTCGCCCCTCGCGTACTCCTTCTCCGAGGTCCACCACCGCAAGAGCATGTGGGTCGTCGACCTCGGCGCCGGCGGGGCGCTGACCGCCGAGCGGATCGACTGCCCCGTGCCCCGGCCGCTCGCCCGGCTGCGCGGGCGCCTCGACGACCTCCTGGCGGACCCCGCGCTCACCGCGCACGAGGAGTCCTGGCTGGAGGTCACCCTCACCGACCCCGCGCGCCCCCACGAGCCGATGGCCCGGCTCTCCCGGCGCTTCCCCCATGTGCTCAGCCTGCTCTTCGAGCCGGACCGGGTCCCCGAGGACCCCCTCGCCTCCTACGCCCAGCGGCTGAAGGGCCGCACCGACCAGCAGATCGCCGAGGACTTCGTGCGCCATGTGCGCGGCGGCAGCGGCCCCGACGAGCGCGAGCGGACCGTCCTGCGCGAGGCCCTGGAGAACGTACGCACCGAGGACGCCCTGCGCGAGGTCGACCGATGAGGCTGCACCGGCTGGAGATCGCCGCCTTCGGGCCGTTCGCCGCACGCGTCACCGTCGACTTCGACGAGCTCTCGGCCGCCGGGCTCTTCCTGCTCCACGGGCCCACCGGCGCCGGCAAGACCTCCGTGCTCGACGCCGTCTGCTACGCCCTGTACGGCAGCGTCCCCGGGGCCCGCCAGGGCGGCCAGTCGCTGCGCAGCGACCACGCCGATCCGAGCACCCCCACCGAGGTCGTGCTCGACTTCACGGTCGGCGGCCGCAGGCTGCGGATCACCCGCCGCCCGGAACAGCCGCGCCCCAAGAAGAAGGGCAGCGGATACACCCGCGACAAGGCGCAGACCTGGCTGAGCGAGTACGTGTGCGGGCCCGCCGCCGCGGCCGGCACGGGCGGCTCGGTGTCCGCGAGCGGTGGGGCGGGCCCGGGGAGCGGTGGGGCGGCGGTGTCCGCGAGCGGCTCCGGTGGCTCGGCCGTTGCGGGCGGCTCCGGCGGGTCGGGCGGCGAAGCCTCCGCCGGGACCGGCACCGGCACCGGCGCCTGGAAGTCGCTCAGCCGCTCCCACAAGGAGACGGCTGACGAGATCGACCGGCTCCTGGGCATGAGCAAGGAGCAGTTCTGCCAGGTCGTGCTCCTGCCGCAGGGCGACTTCGCGCGCTTTCTGCGGGCCGACGCCGAGGCCCGCGGCAAGCTTTTGGGCCGGCTCTTCGACACCCGGCGGTTCGCCGCCGTCGAGGACCGCCTCAACGACCTGCGGCGCACCGCCGAGAAGCGGGTGGCCGCCGGCGACGACCGGCTGCTGGCCCTGGCCCACCGGATGGCCCAGGCCGCCGGCGACAGCGCGGATCTGCGCCACCGCCCCCTGCCCGAGCACACCCCCGGCGAACCGGGCCTGGCCGCCGCCGTGCTGGAGTGGGCGGCCGTCGCCCGCGCCGGCGCCCGGGAGCGCCTGGACATCGCCGCCGTGGCCGTCCGCGCCGCCGAGGAGGCCCACCGCGCCGCCCAGCGGCACGCCGACGCCGTACGCGAACGGGCCCGCCTCCAGCAGCGGCACGCCGAGGCGCGCCGCCGGGCCGCCGTACTGGAGGAGCGGCGCCCCGCGCTGGACGAGCTGCGCGCCCGCCTGGACCGGGGCCGGGCCGCCGACGCCGTGGCCCCCGCGCTCGACCTGCGGGACGCCGCCGAGCGGGAGCACCACGCCGCCGTCGCCGCCCGGCGGCGCGCCGCCGAACGGCTCCCGGCCGACCTCGCCGACGCCGGCGCCGAGGCGCTGGCCGCCCTGGAGCGTGCCGCCCGCCAGGAGCTCGGCGGGCTGGCCGCCGCCGAGCGGGCCGAACGGCGGGCCGCCGCCATCGCCGCGGAGTGCGACCGCCTCGACCGCGAGGCCGTCGCCGACGACGACGTCCTCGCCGAGACCGGCCGCTGGCTGGCCGAGTGGGAGGACGCCCGCGCCGACCACCAGCGGCGCGTCGAAGCGGCGCAGGAGGCCGCCGCCCGCGCCGAGCACCTCGCGGGCCGCGTGGAACCCGCCGAGCGCCGGCTGGCGGCGGCCCGCCGCCGCGACCGGCTCGGCGCCGAGGCCGAGGCGGCCCAGGAGCGGCTGCTGCGGGCGCGGGAGGACGCCGCGGCCGCGCACGAGCTGTGGCTCGACCTCAAGGAGCGCCGGCTGCGCGGGATCGCGGCGGAGCTGGCGGCCCGGCTGACCGCCGGCGAGCCCTGTGCGGTGTGCGGCGCCACCGAGCACCCGGCGCCCGCGCACCCCGGCGCCGGCCACGTCGACCGGGCCGCCGAGGAGGGCGCGCTCGCCGATCACCAGGACGCCGAGCGCGCCCGGCAGGAGGCCGAGCGGCGGCTGGGCGCGGTACGGGAGGCCCTGGCCGCCGCCGCGGCCGAAGCGGGGGAGGCCACCACCGCCGAACTGGCGCTGATCACCGAGGCCCTGAGGCGGGAGCACGCCGAGGCGCGCGCCGCCGCCGGTGACCTGCACGCCGCCCGCGAGGCCCTGGCCCACGCCGAGCGCGAGCACGAGCGCCGCCGGGCCGGGCAACTCGCCGCCGAGCGGCGCGCCGCCGCCCGCGCCTCCCACCGCGAGGCGCTGCTGCGGGAACGGTCCGCGCTGGAGAAGGACGTGGCGGCGGCCCGGGGCGACGCCGCCACCGTCGCCGAGCGCGCGGCCCGGCTGGAGCACCGGGTGGCCGTGCTGGCCGAGGCGGCCGAGGCGTCCCGGACCGCCGAAGAGAGCGCCCAGCGGCTCAAGGAGGCCGACGCCCGCCTGGCCGACGCGGCCTACCGCGCCGGGTTCACCACCCCGCGGGAGGCGGCGGACGCGGTCCTCCCCGAGACCGAGCGCAGAGCGGCGCAGCGCGAGATCGACGCCTGGCAGGCGGAGAGCGCGGCGGTGGCGGCCGTGCTGGCGGACGAGCGCGCGCTCGCCGCGGCGGCGCTGGAGCCCGCCGACCCGGTACGGGCCCAGGAGCGGGTGGAGGCCGCCACCCGCGGGCTGCGCGAGGCGTCCGCCGCCGAAGCCGCCGCCCGCACCCGCTGCGCGGACCTCGCCCGGCTCTCCGCGCAGGCCACGGCCGACGCGGTGGGCCTGGCGCCGCTGCGGCGGGAGTACGAGCGCGTGGCACGGCTGGCCGCCCTCGCGGCCGGCACCTCGGCGGAGAACGAGCACCGGATGCGGCTGGAGTCGTATGTGCTGGCGGCCCGGCTGGAGCAGGTGGCGGCGGCGGCCAGCGCCCGGCTGCACCGGATGTCCTCCGGCCGCTACACCCTGGTGCACTCCGACGCCCGGGGCGGCGGCCGGGGCCGCTTCGGCCTCGGGCTGCATGTCGTCGACGCCTGGACGGGCGCGGAGCGGGACACGGCAAGCCTCTCCGGCGGCGAGACGTTCTTCGCCTCGCTCGCGCTGGCGCTCGGGCTCGCCGATGTCGTCACGGACGAGGCCGGCGGGGTGCGGCTGGACACGCTCTTCATCGACGAGGGCTTCGGCAGCCTGGACGAGCAGGCCCTCGACGAGGTGCTGGACGTGCTCGACTCGCTGCGCGAGCGGGACCGCACGGTCGGCATCGTCAGCCATGTCGCCGATCTGCGCCAGCGGGTGCCGGTGCGGCTGGAGATCGTCAAGGACCGTGCGGGCTCGACGGTCCGCCACCACCGGCACGGAGGGCTGCTCTAGCCGACGGAGTCCGGCGTCGGCGGCGCTTCCGGCGGGGCCGCTCCGGAAGCGGTGACGTACTGCGCCACTCCATGGCCGAACGACCAGTCGGCCGACGCGTTCTCGATCAGCGATACGAGGACGTTGCGGGGCTCGGTGTCCGCGTACTCCTCGGCGAGTTCGGCGATGCGCCGGTACAGCGCCTGCTTCTGCGCGGGGGTGCGCCCGGCACGCATGGTGATCGTCACGAACACGACGCCGTCGTCGCGCCGCACGTTCGGGTAATCGCCGTAGCGGAGCGTGCTGTTGACGCCGTCGTGGCTGGTCAGCACCTGGAACAGATCGTTCGGGGGAAAGCCGATCGTCTCGCCCAGAGCGTCGTGGACGGCGCGGCCGAGCGCGTCGAGCCGCTCGCTGTCGGCCCTCAGCGCGTCAATGCGGACAAGTGGCATATCGGTGGGCGCCTCGACTCGAGTGAAGGGAGGGGAACGTCCATCGACTATACATACTAGTAGGTACAGAGATGGCGGCGGTCCGCCCCGAGCGACGCAAGACGGACCGGCGCTCGGCGGCAGGCTTTGCCAAACGGTCGATCACTCGTTTCCCCTGGTCAGGTAGGTTCCGGGGCATCCATTGAGCTTTGTGTGCGGCCCGTTCGGCACGACCGACCGGGTCGGGGAAGGGGTGTGCCATGAGTGCGGTCGACCTCGCGGCGACGGCGGCCGGCCTGCCGGAGGCGTGGAGTTCTCGCAGGCTGGGCATGGTGGGGCCGGCCTGCGTGAAGGTCCTGCGCATGGACGGCCTGCCGGTCGAGGAGGAGCGCCATGAGGCCGCCGAGGCTCTGCTGGTCCTCGACGGCCGGCTGGAGCTGGAGGTGGACGGCCTGCCGGTGACGGTGCGGGCAGGCGAGTTGTTCATGGTGGCGGCGGGAGCCGCACACGCGGTCCGCCCCGGAAGCCGGGGCACGTTGGTGATCGTGGAACTGCCGGGGGAGTGACGGCCCTCCCGGCCGCGGAGGAGCGGCTGCCCGGCCGGCGAGCCGGGACGAGCTACTAGCGGCTGACGGGGCGGTGGGAGAGGGGTGAGGAGTAGACCACGCTGGTGGTCACCGCGCCCAGGCCCGCTATCCGGCCCGACACCTGCTCCAGATGGCTCATGGACCGGGCGGCAACCTTCAGGACGAAGCAGTCGTCGCCCGTGACATGGTGTGCCTCCAGGATCTCGGGCGTGGTGCCGAGCAGGTCGTGGAACGGCTTGTCGTTGCCGTGCGGATACCGCAGCCGAACAAAGGCGAGGATGGGGCGGCCCAGCCGCTCGTGGGAGACCACGGCCGCGTAACCGGAGATCACCCCTGCCTCCTCCAGCCGCCGCACCCGCTCGGTGACGGCGCTGGCCGACATGCTCACGGCGCGGGCCAGCTCGGCGAAGCTCACGCGGCCGTCCCGCTGGAGGACATCGAGGATGCGCCAGTCGGTGGCGTCGGGGGAATAGCCGGTCATGGGGGATGAATAGCAGGGGATTCCACGGCACATCAAGAGTGCGGCCGGGAATTGTCCATTCCGAGCGCGGCGGGCGGCCCCGGCCACGCGCCAGGGCCGCTTACGGGCCGGGGCTGCCCGCGGGCCAGGGCCACCCGCGGGCCGGGGCGGCGTACGGGCCAGGGCCGCCCGCATGCCGCGGACGGCCCGTGTGCCGCGCCGGCGCTCAGAGCCGGGACAGCTCGTCCACCAGGTCGTCCAGGCCCAGCGACCCCTGGGACAGCGCCGCCATGTGCCATGCCTTGGCGTCGAACGCGTCACCGCGCGCCGCGCGAGCCGCCTCCCGGCCCTGGAGCCAGGCGCGTTCGCCGAGCTTGTAACCGATGGCCTGCCCCGGCATGCCGAGGTAGCGCGTCATCTCGCTCTCGATGTGGTGCTCCGGGCGGCCGCTGTGCAGGCCGAAGAACTCCTGACCCAGCGCGGGCGTCCAGCGCTCGCCGGGGTGGAAGGGCGAATCGGCGGGGATCTCCAGCCCCAGGTGGACGCCGATGTCGACGATGACCCGGTTGGCGCGCATCATCTGGGCGTCCAGATAGCCGATCCTGCGCTCGGGGTCGGTGAGGAAGCCCAACTCGTCCATCAGGCGCTCGGCGTAGAGCGCCCAGCCCTCGCAGTTGGCGCTGACCTGCCCGAGGGTCACCTGGTACCGGGAGAGCCGGTCGGCCACGTGCGTCCACTGCGCGATCTGGAGGTGGTGGCCCGGCACGCCCTCGTGGTACCAGGTGGAGACCAGGTCGTGCACGGGGAAGCGGGTCATGCCCATGGTGGGCAGCCAGGTCTGGCCCGGGCGGCTGAAGTCGAGCGAGGGCCCGGTGTAGTACGGCGCCGCGGCGCCCCCGGGCGGGGCGATCCTCGACTCCACGCGCTTGACGCGCTCGGCGAGGTCGAAGTGGGTGCCGTCCAGCGCCTCGATGGCCTCGTCCATCAGCTCCTGGAGCCAGACCCGGGTCTCCTCGACGCCCTCGACATGGGTGCCGTGCTCGGCGAGGTGGGCCATCGCCTCCCAGGGGGAGGTCGCGCCGGGCAGCAGCTTCTCCGCCTCGGTCCGCATCTCCCCGAGCAGCCGGTGGAACTCCGACCACCCGTAGGCGTACGCCTCGTCGAGATCCAACTCGGTGCCGTTCCAGTACCGGGACCAGCGGGCGTAGCGCTCCCTGCCCACGGTGTCGGGCGCACCCTCCACCGCCGGGCCGTAGCTGTCGCGCAGCCAGTCCCGCAGCTCGGCGAGCGCCCCGGTGGCCACGGCCGAGGCCTTGTCGAGGTCGGCGCGCAGCGGCTCCGGGCCGTCGGCCGTGAGCTGGCCCGACCAGCTCTCGCCCGCGCCGCCCAGCATGGTGTCCAACTGGTCGACCACCGTGGTGACCTGCCGCGGACCGGCGGGCAGGCCGCGGGCGAGGCCCTCGGCGAGCGAGGCCCGATAGCCCGCGAGGGCGGCCGGCAGGGCGCGCAGCCGGGTGGCGATGGTGGCCCAGTCCTCCTCGGTGTCCGTCGGCATCAGGCTGAACGCCTCGCGCGACAGATGCAGCGGCGAGTGGATGTTGCTGACCGCCCGCAGTCCCTCGTCCGCGTCATGGACGGCGAGCTCGGCCGTCAGCCGCTCGCGCAGCAGGCGGGCGCAGCGGCGCTCGGCGTCGCTGTCCGCCCCCGGGCGGGACTCGGCCTCGGTCAGCCGGGCCAGGGTGGTGCGGAGGAGCGCGGCCCTCTCCTCCGCGCCGGCGGGGGAGAAGTCGGGAAGCCGGGGCGCGCTCTCCGGCACTCCGAAATAGGTGCCGGTGACGGGGTCGAGCTCGATGTACGCGTCGACGAACTCATCGGCGACGCGGCGGGGCAGCGGACTGTTCGTGGTTTCGGGCATGTTCATCATCCTGGGGCCTGCCCGGGTGCCGCGTCATCCGTATAACGCCCGGACGCGCCTGACATCGCGGGCAGCTTAAACGGAGCTCAACCCTCCGAGCACGGGGGCCGCTTGGCGGAAACGAGGGACGGGCGCGCGGCGCCGGCGGGATCGGCGGTGCGGGCCGGCTCGGCGGCCAAGCGGGCGGTGATGACCAGGGTGCCCTCCTCGATCTGATAGTCCAGCGGGAGTCCGAGGCCGCGCATGGCGGCCACCATCCCGGTGTTGGCGGCCCGGGTGACGGCGTAGACGCTGTCGCACCCGGTCTCGACGGCGAGCGCGATCAACCGGCGCAGCAGCTCCGAGCCCACACCCCGCCGCTGCCACTCGTCCTCGACGAGCAGCGCGATCTCGGTCTCGTCGCCGTCCCACAGCAGATGGCCCAGGGCCACCAGGCGGCCGGACGCGGTCTGCACGGTCAGCGTCCGCCCGAAGCGCGGGCTGAGCAGATGGCGGAGATAGCGGTCGGCGTCCCCGACCGGCCCGTGGTACCGCAGCCCCAGCGTCGCGGCGGAGCAGCGCTCGTGCATGGCGCGCGCGGCCGCCAGATCCCTGATGTCCGCCCGCCGGACGGTGATCTCGTTGCCTTCGGGGAGTGTGGTCACCTCCCGGCCGCGCGGCACCCGCGGACCGAGCCGGGCGTCCAGCGCGACCAGGGCGTGGGCGCGAGCGAACTCGGCCGGGGTGAACGGGAGATAGGGCCGTTCGATGGTGATGGTGCCGCCCGACGGGTCGCGCAGCCGCATGGTCGTCTCTGCCAGCTCACCCTCCTCGGGAACGGGGTCGGCCAACGGTTTGCCGGTCACGGAGACGGCGGGGCGGGACCGGATGGTGCAGCGGCCCAGCAACTGGCGCAGGGCCAGCGGGAGCTCGGCCGCGTCGAGCGCGGTGCGGGTGGCCAGGCTCAGCACCCGGGTGGGGGCGTCCACGAGGTCATGGGCGTCCGCCCGCTCGATCCAGGTGTCGGTGCCGCCGGCGGCCGCGATCTCGCGGGTGAGCTCCGCGGCTGGCAGCGTGGCGGGGGCGCGCACCAGGAACTCGTCCACGGTGCCATCGGAGAGGGGGTGCGTCTGGAGGGTGAGGATGTCCACGCGATGGCGGGCGAGCGCGGTGCACAGCAGGGCCAGGCTGCCGGGTTCGTCCCGGACGGTCGTGCGCAGCCGCCACAGCGCGGTGTCCTCGGCGCGTTCCGTCGCGGTGGTGTCCATGGCGCGTCCCGGGTCGGCGACCTCCCCGGCGCCGCCCGGCTCGGCGGCGGTGGCGCGTACCCCCGGGGGGCGCGCCCCGCCGGTGGCCGCTGCCACGGTGCCCCGGGCGGAGGCAGCGGAGGCACCCGGCTCTCCCGCCGTCCCCGCCGCCCCCGGCGGCCCATGGCCCCGGCGGTGCGACCACCAGAGGTGGAAGGCGGCCGTGCCGGTCAGCGCGATGGCCGAGGCCACCAGCAGCGCGGGTCCGTCCGGGCCGTGGGCGACTGTCTTGGCGATCGCGTCCGCGACCGCCACGGCCGTGAACATCGCGGCGAGTTCGACGAGGTCGCGCCGCCAGTGGTGGGGGCGGCGTCGCGTACTGCGGGCGGTCTTCACGTCGGTCATGGCTCCACCGTGGCGGAACGGTGTTGCGTGATCACGAACGGTGTGTGACCGATGGGTTAAGGGCGCCTCCGGTCATGTAAGGACCGATTTTGGTTGAATCAGGTAGGTGTCTGGTCGAGGGTGTCGCCCTCGGCGATCGCCCGGAGTGCGCTGAGGTGCCGGCGGTATGTCCGGGTGCCCTCGTCGGTGAGGGACAGCCAGGTGCGGGGCCGGCGGCCGACCGCTCCCTTGGTGACCGACACCAGCCCGGCCTCCTCCAGGGTGGTCACCTGTTTCGACAGGGCGGAGTCGGTGATCTCCACGAGGTCGCGGACGAAGCCGAACTCGGCCTTTCCCGAGGCCGCGAGCGCCGCGACGATCGACAGCCGCACGGGGGAGGAGAGCAGGGGGGCCAGGGCGTGCCGAGGGTGGGCCCCGGGCGTGTTCTTCGGCACCGTCGTTACGCCGTCCGCCGCGCTTCCCGCCAGGCCGCCGCGCCCGGGGGCAGCGCGCAGGCCAGCGTCGCCACCGCCGCGAACCGTGGGTCATCGGCGAAGACGGAGACGCCCAGGCCTATGGACAGGACGTACGCCGCCGTCCAGGCGCCGATCACCTTCAGGTGGAGGGCCGCGAACCCGGCCTGCTGCACCCGCTGTCGAGAGGCGTAGGCCCCGGTCCCGCCGGCGAGCACCGCCGCACCCGCGCTGAACAGGGCGCCGCTCAACGGTGAATGCCACATCAGGGCCAGCGGCACGAGAAGGAGCTGGCCGACGGCGAAGGCGGCGAAATAGCGGGCCTGCCAGCGGCTGCCGTGCCGCGCCGCCGCCTCCATGTGGGCGGCCCGCTCCAAGGCCGCCACGGCACGTGCTTGTTCCTGCATGGTTCCCCCGATCGTCGTGGTGTGCGATTCAAGATTCGCAATTACTTTCCAAGTTGGCAAGTGGTTGCGAGAGCGTGAAGCGGCGCGCAGTCTTCACCCCGCGCCCCCCGGCGCCTTGAGATCCCTCAAGAGGCTCACCGGGCAAGGTTTCAGTGGCGCACCAGACAGAAGAAGTGGCCGGCCGGATCGGCGTAGACGCGCCAGGCGCTCGGCCGCGGGCCGCGGTCGATCAACGTGGCTCCCAGCTCGAGGACGCGCTCGTGGGCCCGTTCGAGATCGTCCACCTGGACGTCCAGGTGGAACTGCTGCGGGCGGTCGACGTCGCCCCACCGGGGCGGGCGGTGGCCGGCCGCCCGCTGAAAGGCCAGCACCTGGCCGGAGTCGGTGTGCAGGGTCGCCCAGTCGTCGTCGAGCGACCACCGGGGGTCCGGTCGGTTGACCTCACCGCCGAGGAGCGCGCCATAGAACCGGGCGAGCGCCAGGGCGTCGGGGCAGTCCAGCACCACACACTGCAGATGACCGATCATCGTGTTCCTCGCCGTCGGGACGCGCGGGGGGCGCGTGAAGCCATCCGGAGCGTACGGCGCCGCCACCGCCCCACGGCGCCCCGCGCCCCCGCCTCCCCACACGCCGCCTTCGGCGGCCTATCGCCGCGCTCCCTCGCCGAATGTGGCGCGTGCCGCATCGAACGCGCATGGACACGGGCCCGTGCGTCGGGTGGGATGAGAGCGTGGCCGTACGTGAAACCGCTGAGACCGCCGATGCCGCGGTCGGGGACTTCGAGGCGCACCGCCCTCTGCTGATCGGCGTCGCCTACCGCATGCTCGGCCGGGTGGCCGATGCGGAGGACGTCGTCCAGGAGGCGTGGCTGCGCTGGTCGGGCACCGACCGCGGGGCCGTTCGCGAGCCCCGCGCCTATCTCGTACGGGTCACCACCCGGCTCGCCATCGACCGTCTCCGCCAGCTGAGTTCGCGCAAGGAGGCCTACGTCGGTCCCTGGCTGCCGGAGCCGATCGTCACCGAGTACGCCGACACCGTGCCCGACGCCGCCGACCGTGCCGTACTGGCCGACTCGGTGTCGCTCGCCGTCCTGGTCGTCCTCGAATCCCTGTCCCCCCTGGAGCGCGCCGTCTTCGTCCTGCGCGAGGCGTTCGGCTTTCCGTACGGTGAGATCGCGACCGTACTGGACCGCAGCGAGGCCGCCGTGCGGCAGCTCGGCGGGCGGGCCAGGCGCCATGTGGCCGAGCGCAAGCCGCGCTTCACCGTCGACCCCGACCAGCAGCGGAACCTGACGGAGCGGTTCCTCGCCGCGGCCACCGGTGGCGACCTCGGCGCGCTGCTCGACCTGCTGGCCCCCGATGTCCGCCTGGTCGCCGACAGCGGCGGCAAGGCCAAGGCGCCGCTGCGCGTGCTGGTGAGCGCCGACCACGTGGGCCGGTTCCTCTGCGGAGCCGCCCGCAAGTCGCCGCCGGGCATGGAGGTCGCCTTCCGGGAGATCAACGGGGCGCCCGCGGCGCTGCTGCTCACCGACGGCACGCCGGACGCGGTGGTCTCCCTGACCGTGGTCGACGGGCTGATCACCTGCGTCCACCTCCTGGTCAACCCGGACAAACTCGCGACCCTGACCGCGTAACCGCCCCCCGCCCCGCGCGCCAACGGCCGCCCCGTTCCGGCCGGCGGTGCCGCCGGCCCCGTAACCGCTTACAGCCCGCCCGCCACGCGGAGGATCGCTCCTGTCGTGTAGGACGCCTCCGGTGAGAGCAGCCAGGCCACCGCGCCCGCGATCTCCTCGGCCTCGCCGGGGCGTTCCATCGGGACCCGGCCGCGGACCCGCCACGGCCGCTCCGGGTCGCCCATCGCGGCGTGGATCTCGGTGAGCACCATGCCCGGCTGCACGGAGTTCACCCGGATGCCCTCCGCCGCCAGCTCCTTCGACAGTCCGACGGTCAGCGCGTCCACCGCCGCCTTGCCCGCGGCGTAGTGGACGTACTCGCCCGGGCTGCCCGTCGTGGCCGCCGCCGACGAGATGTTGACGATGGCCCCGCCCCCGCCGCCGTACCGGGTGGACATCTCCCGCACCGCGCGCCGCGCGCACAGCATCGCGCCCATCACATTGACGTCCAGCACCCGTCGTATCGTCTCCGGCGACGTCTCGGCGAACCGGCCGAGCGGGCCGGTGATCCCCGCGTTGTTCACCAGGCCGGTGACCCGGCCCAGCTTCTCCGTCGCGGTGTCGAACAGGGCGTCGACCTCCGCCTCCACCGAGGTGTCCAGGCGCACGACGACGCACTCGGAACCGGCCGCGCGGACCTCCTCGGCGGTCCGCTCCGCCGCGTCCCGCGCCCGCTCGTAGCCGATGGCGATCCGGTGGCCGGCCCGGGCCAGCCGTACGGCCACGGCGGCCCCGATGCCCCGGCCGCCGCCCGTGACCACGGTGACCCGCGCCCCGTCCGCGGCGGCCCCGGCCCCCGCGGCTCCGTCCACGGCCCGTACGTCACCCACGGCCCCGCCCAGAGCCCGTACGCCATCCCCTGCCCGTACGCCATCCTCCGCTCGCCCGTCGTCCCCCGCCCGCACGCCGTCCGCCCCGCTCGTGCCGCTCATGCCGCCGCTCCTCCGGTCGTTCGATGATCAGCGACGGTACTCGACCCCCGGGGCCTGGCGTACGCGCGTGCCAACGTCGTGTGAACGCTGTGCCGTGCCGCCCCCGCGGGCCCGCCCCCGGCGGGAGGATTGGTCTTGACCAAGGGTGGGCGCGGCCATATGGTCGCAGGGATAGTGCAGGAACCTTTAATAAACAAGGGCGCAATAAAACCCCCTGGGGAAGTCCCGTCGGGGACATGGTGATTGCGGAGGACAGGGTGGGGACCACGCAGCTCGAAACGGTGCCGGAGCCCAAGTACTGGCACCTCAAGACCGTGCTCAGCGACGCGCTCGACTCGGAGTTCTCCGTGGGCGAGGTGCTGCCCAACGAGCGTGAGCTCGCGGCCCGCTTCGGGGTGGCCAGGGCCACGCTCCGGCAGGCCCTGGAGCAGCTGGAGCTGGAGGGCAGGCTCCAGCGGCGCCGTGGGGTGGGCACCACCGTCGCGCCGCCGCGGATGGGTGTCGCCGTCGGCCCCGAGCGGCACAGCTGGCCCGGCTCGGGGGGCGACGCCTGGCAGCCCGTGGACTGCGAGGCGGGCACCGCCCCGGCCGCGATCGCGCGCGTTCTGGGCGTGAGCCCGGACGAAACCGTTCATATCGTTCGCCGCAACCGGATGACGCGCGGCCAGCCGGTGGCGGCCGAGCTCCTCTACGTGCCCACCTCCGCGGTGCCGGGCGGCGTCACCGCCGATGTGCAGGGCGGCACCGCCCGGGTCCGCGCCGTACTGCGCGAGCTCCAGCGGCTGGACCTGGAGGGCCAGGACCGCGCCGTCGAGCTGGGGTCCGCGCGCGCCGAGGACGCCAAGCAGCTCGACCGCCTGCCGGGCGCGCCCGTGCTCGTGGTGACGACCCGTTACTTCGCGCTCGGCCGTACGGTCGCGGTGGCCGTCGCCACCTACCGTGCCGACACCTGCCGCCTCACCTTCGACGAGGGCGAGAGCCCCCGGCTCGCCGCCACGGGAGACGGCGCGTACGCGCGCTGACCCGCCCGCCGGACGTGAGGGCCGCCCCGACCCCCGGGGCGGCCCTCACGTGTGCGCGATCGACAGACCTCCGTACGCCGGAGCCCCCCGCCTCCGGGCCGCGAGACCTCACCGCCGCGCCGTGACCCCCTCCACCGCGAACAACTGCTCCTCCACATGGTCCATGGCCAGCCGCAGCGCCCCCGTGGCCACCACCGCCTCGCCCAGCAGGGAGAGCGCGACCCGCGGCGGGCGCAGGCAGTAGCGGGCCAGCTCGGCGCGGAGCGGGTCCAGCAGCCCGTCGAGCCCGGCGGCCCAGCCGCCCACCACCACCAGCTCCGGGTCCAGGGCGAGCACCAGCGCGGCCACATCGTGCACCAGCCGCTTGATGAAACGATTCACCGCCTCACCGGCGCGCTGATCGCCCTCGCGGGCCAGCGCGAAGACCCGCGCCACCGCCGTCTCGTCCAGGGGGTGCAGCGGCTCGCCGGTCGTGGACAGCACTTCCTCGGGCGTCGCCTCGCGCCCCAGCAGGTGCAGCGCCCCAATCTCGCCGGCCGCGCCCCCGTAGCCCCGGTGCAGCCGGCCGCTGATCAGCGAGCCGGCCCCGGGGCTGAGCCCGGCGAGCACGAAGACGAGGTCGTCGGAGTCGATGCCCGCGCCCTTCCAGTGCTCCGCCACGACCGCCGCGTTGGCGTCGTTCTCCACCAGTACGGGGCAGCGGAACGAGCGCCGCAGCCGGTCGCCCAGCGGCAGTCCTGTCCACCCCGGCAGCGCGGTGCCCAGCCGTACGGTGCCGTCCGCCTCCACGATGCCGGGCGTGCCGACCCCGACCGCCCGCAGCGAGCTGCGCGGCACCCCGGCGCGGCGCAGCAGATCCGCTACGGCGGCCCGGACCCGCTCCAGGCGCTCCTCGGCCGAGGCGGTCTCGGACACTTCCCGGACGGCCGAGCCGGTCACCCGCCCACTGAGGTCGGACAGCAGTACGGCGACCCGGTGCGGCCCGATCTCGATGCCGAGCAGGTGCCCGGCCTCCGTACGGAACCGGAAGCGCCGGGCCGGCCGGCCCTGGCGGCGCGCCTCGCCCTCCTCGGCGGGCGCCTCCACGACCAGGCCGCTCTCGATCAGCCCTTCGACCACACCCTCGACGGTGGGCCGGGACAGGCCGGTCACCTGCACCAGATCGGTCAGGGTGGGGGAGTCGCCGTCGCGGAGGGCGTACAGCACCACCGCGGAGTTGATCCGTCGGAGCAGGGATGGGTCCCCACCGGTGAGCCGCCCCAACGTCGGCCTCCCTACTAGCTGTGCGTGTGTGGCGGATCGTATCTGTTTGAACGACCCGCGGCGAGCGCCGGGAGCAGGGGGAACGCCGGTCACGAAGAGCAGGGGGAACACCGGTCACCAACAGTGGAGGGACGCCGGTCACCAAGAGCGGGGCGAACGCCGGTCGCGACGCGCGGGGGAGAGCGAACGGGCGGCGGGCGCCCGGTTCAGGCGTCGCGCGCCCGGCTCAGGCGTCGCGCGCGTCGGGTATCCCCGCGGCCTCGCGCAGCCGGGCGAACTCCTCCGCGAGTGCCGTCGGCGACCAGTGCGCGTTGAGGCCGCTCGGGTTGGGCAGCACCCAGATCCGGGTGTCGCCGACCGTCCCCTCCTGGGGGCCGACCCGCGCCGCGCGCTCGGCGAAGGCGACCCGGTACGCGGTGATGCCGACCACCGCGAGCCAGCGCGGCCGGTACAGCAGCACCTTCTCCCGCAGTATCCGGCCGCCCTCGCGCAGTTCCTCGTCGCTGAGCTCGTCCGCGCGGGCCGTGGTCCTGGCCGCCACATTGGTGATGCCCAGGCCGTGGCGCAGCAGTTCGTGCTGTTCGGCCGGCTTCAGCCGCCTCGGGGTGAACCCCGAGGCGTGCAGGGCGGGCCAGAAGCGGTTGCCGGGCCGGGCGAAGTGGTGCCCGGTGGCCCCGGACATCAGTCCGGGGTTGATGCCGCAGAACAGCACGCGCAGATCGTCCGCGATCACATCCTCGATGGTGCGGTCGCGCGCGGCCGCCAGCTCCTCCGGTGTCATCCGGGCGCCCCCCTCCCCGGCGTCAGAGAATCGCGCCGGGCTTGTACGCCGCGGCCTCCGGGTAGCGCTCCGCGACCTCCTCGATCCGGCGGACCACGGCGGCCACCTGGTCGGCGGCGGCCCCCGTGAAGGACAGCCGGTCGGCCATCAGCGCGTCGAGCGCGGCCCGGTCCAGCGGAATGCGCTCGTCCCGCGCCAGCCGGTCCAGCAGCTCGTTGCGCTCGGCGCCCTGCTCGCGCATGGCCAGCGCGGAGGCGACCGCGTGCTCCTTGATGACCTCGTGCGCGACCTCGCGGCCCACGCCCGCCCGCACCGCGCCCATCAGCACCTTGGTGGTGGCCAGGAACGGCAGATAGCGGTCGAGCTCGCGGGCGACCACGGCGGGGAAGGCGCCGAACTCGTCGAGCACCGTCAGGAAGGTCTCCAGCAGCCCGTCGAAGGCGAAGAACGCGTCCGGCAGCGCGACCCGGCGGACCACGGAGCAGGAGACGTCGCCCTCGTTCCACTGGTCGCCGGCCAGCTCGCCGGCCATCGAGGCATAGCCCCGCAGGATCACGGCCAGGCCGTTGACGCGCTCGCAGGAGCGGGTGTTCATCTTGTGCGGCATCGCCGAGGAGCCGACCTGGCCCGGCTTGAAGCCCTCGGTCACCAGCTCGTGCCCGGCCATCAGCCGGATGGTCTTGGCCAGCGACGACGGCGCGGCGGCGAGCTGCACCAGGGCGCTGACGACGTCGTAGTCCAGGGAGCGCGGGTAGACCTGGCCGACGGAGGTGAAGGCGTGCCCGAAGCCGAGGTGCCCGGCGACGCGCTGCTCCAGCTCGGCGAGGCGGGCCGCGCCCTCGGCGCCGCCGCCCAGCAGGTCCAGCATGTCCTGGGCGGTGCCGACCGGGCCCCTGATGCCGCGCAGCGGGTAGCGGGCCAGCAGGTCCTCCAGCCGGCCGAACGCCACCAGCAGCTCGTCGGCGGCGGTCGCGAACCGCTTGCCGAGGGTGGTGGCCTGCGCCGCCACATTGTGCGAGCGGCCCGCCATCACCAGCTCGGCGTGGTCGGCCGCGAGCGCGCCCAGCCGGGTCAGCACGGCGACCGTACGGTCGCGCGCCAGCTCCAGCGACAGGCGGATCTGGAGCTGCTCGACGTTCTCGGTGAGGTCCCGGGAGGTCATGCCCTTGTGGATCTGCTCGTGCCCGGCCAGGGCGTTGAACTCCTCGATCCGGGCCTTCACATCGTGCCGGGTGACCTTCTCGCGCTCGGCGATCGAGGCGAGGTCCACCTGGTCGAGAACGCGCTCGTAGTCGGCCAGCGCCTGCTCGGGCACCTCGATGCCGAGGTCCTTCTGGGCGCGCAGTACGGCGAGCCACAGTCGCCGCTCCAGCGTCACCTTGTACTCGGGGGACCACAGGACGGCGAGCTCCGCGGAGGCATAGCGGCCGGCCAGGACGTTCGGGATGCGAGGCTTCGCAGACACAGCAGTCACACGACCAGAGTCTACTGGGCGTCCTCCCAGGCCAGCCCCCCGCCCTGGCACAGCGCACGACAGCGGGCCGCGCCGGGCCTTGTGCGTAACTCCAAAGACGGGGACTGCACGGGGGCCGCTACGGGGAGCTCTCCACCGGCATGTCCCGCGCGGCCGGCCTCGTCACGCCCGGCCTCGTCACGCCAGGCCCCGCAACACTCGGTCCCGCAACACCCGGCTCCGTCGGCCCGGTGGCCCCGTCCAGGCGCCGCCACCGGGTGACACAGCCGATCGCCTCGCCCTCCCCGGGCGTCACCCAGAACGCCTCGCCCAGCTCGGCGCAGACGTGGGCGCCCGTCCGGCCGTCGCCGGAGGAGCGGCCGGTCAGCCGGCGGCCGATCCACGGCAGCAGATGGCGGCGGGCGAAGCGCAGATCCGCGGCCCGCCGGGCGTACCAGACCGGGGGCACCGCGTCCGGCAGCGGGGCCGGCCAGTCCTCCTCCGGGGCCAGACCGAGCGCCTGCCACACGGCCTCGGCCACCCGCCGGTGCCCCTCGGCGTTCAGATGCAGCCGGTCGTCCGCCCACAGCCGGGGGTCGCCCAGCACCGGTGCCCCGAAGAGGTCGACGACCACCGCGCCGTGCCGGGCCGCCAGGTCGTCGACGTGCCCGAAGAGCCGCTCCATGCGGGGCAGGAAGCGGGTCGCCACCGGGCCGCGCCGGGCCGGGCTGCGCATCAGGACGAGCTGTCGGCAGCTCGGCGCCAGCCGTTCCACGGCCTCTTCGAGCCGGTCGCAGACCCGCGCCACGTCGCACTTCGGCCGCAGCACGTCATTGAGCCCGCCCACCAGCGTCACCACATCGGCGCCCAGCGCCGCCGCCGGGCCCACCTGCTCGTCGACGATCTGGCCGATGAGCTTGCCGCGCACCGCGAGGTTGGCGTACCGGAAGCCGGGCGTACGGGCCGCCAGCCGCGCCGCGAGCAGATCCGCCCAGCCCCGGTAGGTGCCGTCGGGCCGGAGGTCGGACATGCCCTCGGTGAAGGAGTCGCCGACCGCGACCAGACTGGCGTAGTCGTGCGCGACGGGACCGGTGTATGGGGCATTTATCGTCATGGCGCCCGCGATCCTACCGCCGCCGCCCGTCGGGCCGCTCATCCGTCCGGCCACGGCGGGAGGGAGACGAGCCGGGCCCATTCGCGGTCGTGCACGCCCGGGACCGAGCGGCCCGCGGCGGCCCAGCACTCGGCGAGCGCGGTGTAGATCGGGGCCTCCGGGGACCGGGGAAGCGTTCCTGCGCGGAGGGGGGAGCCGGTCGCGTGGGCGGGGGAGCCGAGCGGGCGGCGGCGTCTGCCGGCGCCCCGGGATGTCGTCTTCACAGTCGGCCAACGCGCCGGCCTCCGCACACGTCACCCCGGAGGGCCGGCAGGTCGCCCGCTCCGGGGTCACGCCGAAAGGCTGTTCGCTCGGTACGAAGGGCTGTTCGCGCGGTGCTCCGACGCGATATCCGTATCCCGGGGCCGGGACCGGCCCCGGCGGTCAGCGGAACTCGGGGGCCGCCTGACCGTCGATCGAGAGTGAGCCGGACCATGTTCACCGCAGCCTTCTGGAAGGCCACCGCCGAGCGGGCCATCCGCACCTTCGCCCAGGCCCTCGCCGCCGTACTCACCGCCGGCGCCACGGATCTGATCTCCGTCGACTGGAAGGCGGCCCTCTCCACCGCGGGCATGGCCGCGCTGCTCGCCGTCCTCACCGCCCTCGCCACCTCGGGCATCGGGGCCAAGGGCGGGCCCGGGGTGATGGAGTCGCCGGCGCGCCGCGCTTCGGCGAAGGGGAAGGCCGGCGCCGCGCGGAGCTGAGCCCTGCCGGGCCGGCCCACCAACTGCCGCAGCACGTCCTCCAGCGTGACCAGGCCCGCCAGCCGGCCGTCCTCGCCCAGCACCGCGGCGATGTGCGTCCCCGTGGCCCGCATGGCGGCCAGTACGTCGTCGAGCGGGGTCGCCGAGCGCACCCGCGCGATCGGCCGCAGCGCCGAGGGCGGGAACGGCAGGTCCCGGGGCCGCGCGTCCAGCGCGTCCTTGACGTGCAGATACCCCAGGATGCGCCGCCCGTCGTCGACGACCGGGAAGCGCGAGAAGCCCGACCGGGCGGAGAGCCGCTCCAGGTGCTCGGGGCTCACCCCCAGCCGCGCGTACACCACCCGCTCCAGCGGCAGCACCACGTCCCGCACCGGGCGGCGCCCCAGCTCCAGGGCGTCGTGCAGCCGTTCGGTGGCCCGCTCGTCGAGCAGACCCGCCTCGCTGGAGTCGGACACCATCCGGGCCAGCTCGTCGTCCGAGAAGGTCGCCGACACCTCGTCCCGCGGCTCCACCCGCAACAGCTTGAGCAGGGCGTTGGCGAACGCGTTCACCGCGAACACGACCGGCCGCAGCGCCCGGGTGAGCGCCACCATCGGCGGCCCCAGCGCCAGGGCCGAGCGGACCGGCTCGGCCAGCGCGATGTTCTTCGGCACCATCTCGCCGAAGAGCATGTGCGCGTAGGTGGCGAACGTCAGGGCGATCACGAAGGAGATCGGGTGGATCAGCCCCTGCGGCACGCCCACCGCGTGGAACACCGGCTCCAGCAGGTGGGCGATGGCCGGCTCGGCGACCACACCGAGCACCAGCGTGCACAGCGTGATGCCGAGCTGCGCCGTGGCCATCATGGGGGAGAGGTGCTCCAGGGCCCACAGCACCCGGCGGGCCCGCCGGTCGCCCTGGTCCGCGCGCGGCTCGATCTGGCTGCGGCGCACGGAGATCAGCGCGAACTCCGCGGCCACGAAGAAGGCGTTGACCACCAGCGTCAGGACGCCGATGAAGAGCTGGAGGACGATCATCGCACGCCCTCCGCGCTCTGCTCGGCGCCGGCCACCGGAGGCGTGTACAGCCGTACGCGCGCCGCCCGGTGCCCACTGGCGTCCGTGACCTCGATGCGCCAGCCCGTCACCTCGACGGTGTCGCCCTCGCCCGGAATCCGGCCCAGCGCCGTGGCGACCAGGCCGGCCACGGTCTCGTACGGGCCCTCCGGCGCGCGCAGTCCGATCTCCTCCAGCCGGTCGGTGCGGACCGCGCCCTCCGCGTCGTACATCCGCCGGCCCTCGGCGTCCTCGCCCGCCGGCGCCAGGTCCGGCGCCTCGTGCGGATCGTGCTCGTCGCGCACCTCGCCGACGACCTCCTCGACGATGTCCTCCAGGGTGACCACGCCGGCCGTGCCGCCGTACTCGTCGATCACCACGGCCATGCTGCGCTTGGCCGAGAGCCGGTCGAGCAGCCGGTCCACGGTCAGCGACTCGGGCACGAACAGGGGCTCGCGCATGAACTCGGTGACCGGGCGGCGCGGCCGCAGCTCGGCGGGTATGGCCAGCACGTCCTTGATGTGCGCCGTGCCGACGACGGTGTCGAGGCCACCGCGGTGGACGGGGAAGCGCGACAGGCCCGTGGCGCGGGTGAGGGTGGCGACGTCCTCGGCGGTGGCCTGCGCGTCGAGCGCCATGACCTGCACGCGGGGCGTCATCACGTTCTCCGCGGTGAGCTCGGCGAGGTTGAGCGTGCGGACGAAGAGCTCCGCGGTGTCCGCCTCCAGCGCCCCCTCCTTCGCCGAGTGGCGGGCGAGGGCCACCAGCTCCTGCGGGCCGCGGGCCGAGGCCAGCTCCTCCGCCGGCTCCAGCCCGAGCCGGCGGACGGTCCGGTTCGCGGTGCTGTTGAGATGGCCGATCATCGGGCGGAACGCCGCGCTGAAGCCGCGCTGCACGGTGGCCACCCGCCGGGCGACCGGCAGCGGCCGCGAGATCGCCCAGTTCTTCGGCACCAGCTCGCCGACCACCATCAGAACGACGGTGGAGATGGCGGTGCCCAGGACCAGCGCCAGCGACTCGACCGCCGAGCGGGGCACCCCGACGGCGCCCAGCGGCCCGCTCAGCAGCTTGGTGATCGACGGCTTGGACAGCATGCCGATGACCAGGTTGGTCACGGTGATGCCGAGCTGGGCGCCGGAGAGCTGGAAGGTGAGGGTCCGCACGGCCTTGAGGGCGCTGTCCGCCCCCCGCTCGCCGTCCGCCACCGCGCGCTCCAGCTGGCCGCGCTCGACGGTGGTCAGGGAGAACTCGGCGGCGACGAAGACCCCGCACACCAGCGTGAGCAGCAGGGAGAGCGCCAGGAGCAGCACTTCCGTCATCGGTTCACCCCCTCCCCATGGTCGGACAGGGCGGGGGGACACGCACGACAACGGCTATTGGGAGGCTCGCCCATGGGCGGACGCTCACACCTTTCACTGGGGCACTCGGACGGCGGGGAGTGCGGAGACTCCCCATGGTAAAGGACCGGCAAAAACGGCGGGGTGGGCCGCGGGCGGACCGCGGGTGGCGCGCGGCTTCCACGGCCCCTTTCGACGGGTGCCCAGGGGGCCGGGAATTTAGACAGCGCCTTGTGGATCATCCCGATCACCCCGGTCACCGGGCCCGGGGCCTCAGGCCCCGGGCCACGACGCCCGGCGCGGCCCTGCGCGTATGCGGCCTACGCGGCGCGGTCCACCGGGACCGTCGGCTCGCTCGGCTCCACGGGGCGCCGCGCCACCCCCAGCACCAGCGGAAGCCGGGACGGCACCCGCAGCCGGCACCGCGCCTCCACCTCGAAGCCGGCCGCCGTCAGCGCCGCGACCGGATCGCGGCCGGCGCGCAGGCCGCACAGCAGCCACGGCAGCACCGTACGGTCCAGGGCCCACTGCGCCGTGGCCAGCAGCCGGCCCTCGGAGCGCACCGGCTCCAGGAAGCGCAGCTCGCCGCCCGGGCGCAGCACCCGGCGCAGCTCGCCCAGGGCCCGCGGCAGGTCCCGTACCCCGCACAGCGCCATCGAGGTCACCGCCGCGTCGAACGCCTCGCTCTTGACCGGCAGGGCCTCCGCCGAGCCCGGCACCACGTCCACCGGCACCTCGGCCCGCAGCGCCGCCTCGACGGCGAACCTCCGCAGCACGCGCTCCGGTTCGATGGCCACGACCTCGGAGACCGCGGTGGGGTAGTGCGCGAAGCCCAGGCCGCTGCCCGCGCCGATCTCGATCACCCGGCCGGACAGACCGGCCAGCAGCTCCCGGCGGTGCGCCGCGATCCCGGCCGGCCCGTCGACCCGCGCGCTCAGCCACGCGTACCAGCGGGCGAGAAGCGTACGGTGCACGGCGTCCCGCGGAATGCCGAGTCTCCTGCGTGACTCGCCCATCGCACTGCCTCCTTCCGGCAGCGGTGGCGGTCGTCGAGCCCCGGCCACGGGAGTACGGCCCCGGCTGCTACCGCGAGTGTGCCCGCGCGGACGCGGTTTCTCACCGGTTGACCCGGGCGGCCGGGCGCACTCGTCCCGGAGCGAGGACCTACCCGAGGAGGCAGAACTCGTTGCCCTCCGGGTCGAGCAGCACCTGGAACGTGCCCTGCTCATCGGTCACCCGGGCGCCGACGCGGATCGCCCCCAGCTCCTCCGCCCGCTCCGTCGCGGCCGTCAGATCCTCGACGTCCAGGTCCAGATGGAGCCGGTTCTTCACCGTCTTCGCCTCCGGCACCCGCTGGAACGCCAGCCGGCGGAAGCCCGGCGGATCGACGTACGACCAGTCGGCCTCGCGGTCCACCGGTGTGCCGCCGAGCAGGGCGGCCCAGAAGCGGACCAACGACGCGGGTTCCCGGCAGTCGACGACGAGTTCGGACACGGAGAAGCGCATGCGATCAGCGTACGGGCCCTGCCGGGGTACTGCCCGGGCCGCGCCCCGGCGGGCCGCACACCGCCGTTCAGCTCCCCGCGCCGTCCGGGTCGTAGCCCCGGCTGAACGCCTCCGCGTCCCACGTCCCGTACAGCCGTGGCGCCAGCCAACTCGCCGCGCGCCCCCGGAACTCCGCCGGGGGCAACTGGCCGGCGCCCTGCGGCAGCGCGCCCAGCAGGGGCGCCCCGGCCGCGCCCGGCAGATCGGTGAGGTTGCAGCGCGCCGCCAGGTCGGGGACCGAGGGCCAGCTGCCGATCACCACGCCCGCGCACTCCAGCCCGCGGGCGCCCAGCGCCTCCGCCGTGAGCGCCGTGGAGTTGAGCGTGCCCAGCCCCGCCGGCGCCACGAGCAGCACCGGTGCGGACAGCAGCCGCGCCGCGTCCGCGATGGTCGTGCCCAGCTCGTCGAAGCGCACCAGCAGCCCGCCGGCGCCCTCGACCAGGACGAGATCGTGGTCCGCGGCCAGCTTCTCGGCCGCCTCCGCCACCTCGCGCGGGCGCAGCACCGCCATTCCGGCCCGGCGGGCGGCCGTCGCCGGAGCCAGCGGGTCCGGATAGCGGGCGAGCTCGACCGTGGTCACGGCGCCCGCGAGCCGCGCCACCTCCGTGGCATCACCCCGCTCGTCCTCACCGACGCCGGTCTGCGCGGGTTTGAGCACGGCCACCGACATGCCGCGGGCCAGTGCGCCGGCCGCGACGGCGGCCGTGGTCACGGTCTTGCCGACTTCCGTGCCCGTCCCCGTGATCACCAGCATCGGCATCGACGACTCCTCTCACTCCGGCTGCTCGGCGAGCCATTCTGACAACAGGCGCCACCCCTGGGGGCGCGATCTCCGTCCGTCCCCCTCCCGGGGCACGTCACCCGGGGCACGTCACCCGGCGCGCGCGGCGGCGCGCACCGCGGCGCAGATGAGGGCCACGTCCTCGTCACCGGTGACGTACGGGGGCATGGTGTAGACGAGATCGCGGAACGGGCGGAGCCAGACGCCCTCGCCCACCGCCGCCCGGGTGGCCGCGGCCATGTCGACCTCGTGGTCGAGCTGGACGACCCCGATCGCGCCCAGGACCCGCACATCGCGCACCCCCGGCAGCTCCGCCGCGGCCGCGAGCCCCTCCCTGAGCCCCGCCTCGACGCGCTTGACCTCGGCCTGCCAGTCCTGGGACAGCAGCAGATCGATGGACGCGCCCGCGACCGCCGCGGCCAGCGGGTTGCCCATGAACGTCGGGCCGTGCGCGAGCACCGGCACCTCGCCGGAGCTGATGCCCTCGGCCACCCGGGAGGTGCACAGCGTCGCCGCCATCGTGAGGTACCCGCCGGTCAACGCCTTGCCCAAACACATCACATCGGGGGAAATCCCGGCGTGGTCCGCCGCGAACAGCGCCCCGGTGCGGCCGAAGCCGGTGGCGATCTCGTCGAGGATCAGCAGCACCTCGTGCTCGTCGCACGCCTCGCGCAGCACCCGGAGCAGGCCGGGGTGGTGGAACCGCATGCCGCCCGCGCCCTGCACGACCGGCTCGACGATCACCGCGGCCAGATCATGGGCGTGACGGGCGATCAGCTCGCGCAGACGCGCGGTGTAGGCCGGGTCCGGCTCGGTGTCGAAGCCGGCCGGCGGCGCGTCCGCGAAGACGTGCCGGGGCAGCGCGCCCGACCACAGGTGGTGCATCCCGCCGTCCGGGTCGCACACGGCCATGGGTTGCCAGGTGTCGCCGTGGTAGCCGCCGCGCCAGGTCAGCAGCCGCCGCTTGGCGGGCCGGCCGAGGGAGCGCCAGTACTGCAGGCTCATCTTCACCGCGACCTCGACCGAGACCGATCCGGAGTCGGCGAGGAAGACATGCCGCAGCGGTTCCGGGGTGATCTCCACCAGCCGGGCGGCGAGCCGCACGGCGGGCTCGTGGGTGAGCCCGCCGAACATCACATGGCTCATGCGCTCCAGCTGCCCGCGGACGGCGTCGTTGAGCACCGGGTGGTTGTAGCCGTGGATGGCCGCCCACCAGGACGACATGCCGTCCACCAGTTCGGTGCGGCCCGCCACGGGTTCGGCCGGCCGCAGCCGTACGCCGCTCGCCGACGCCACGACCAGCGGTTCCTGCCGTCCCGGCATGGGGCCGTACGGGTGCCAGACGTGCTCCCGGTCCAGCGCGAGCAGCTCGGTGGTGGACAGTGGTTCAGGCATTGGGGGCGAGCTCCGTGCCGGCGCCTCTGCGGCGCACGGTGACGAGGTCCGTACGGGCCTGGCCGGGCGCGGCCTGTGGGCCGCAGCCCCCGGCCGCGTCACCCGCGTGCGCCCCGCATCCGCTCTCCGCGCCGGAGGAGCCACAACCGCCGGACGTCTCCTGCGCACCACCGCAGCCCCCGGCCGCCGGCGCGTCCGCGCGGTGCTGCGGCAGGGTGGTCGTGCCCGCGCCCTCCACCTCGAACCCGGCGTCGGCGATCATCTCCAGATCCGCCTTGCCCGCCTGGCCCTCGCTGGTCAGATAGTCGCCGAGGAAGATGGAGTTGGCCAGGTGCAGGGCCAGCGGCTGCATCGAGCGCAGATGCACCTCCCGGCCACCGGCGAGCCGCACCTCCACATCCGGGCAGACGAAGCGCACCATCGCGAGGATGCGCAGGCAGCGCTGCGGAGTGAGGTTCCACTCCTTGGCCAGCGGGGTGCCCTCGAACGGGATGAGGAAGTTGACCGGGACGGAGTCGGGGTCGAGCTCGCGCAGTGCGAAGACCACGTCGACCAGGTCCTCGTCGCGCTCGCCCATGCCGGCGATCAGCCCGGAGCACGGGGACAGCCCGGCCGTCCGGGCCTGGCGCACGGTCGACACCCGGTCCGAGAAGTCGTGAGTGGTGCAGATGTCGCCGTACGTGGCTTCCGAGGTGTTCAGGTTGTGGTTGTACGCGTCGGCGCCGGCCGCCCGCAGCCGCTCGGCCTGGCCCTCCGAGAGCAGCCCGAGGCAGGCGCAGATCTCGACGTCCTCGTGGCGCGACTTGATCGCCTCGATGGTCTTCCCGACCCGGTCCACATCGCGGTCCGTCGGCCCGCGCCCGCTGGCCACCAGGCAGACGCGCTTGGCGCCGCCGGCCACACCGGCGTGCGCGGCCTCGGCGGCCTCGTCCGGCTTCAGCCAGGTGTACTTGAGGATCTCGGCCCGGGAACCCAGGCGCTGGGAACAGTACGAGCAGTCCTCGGGGCACAGCCCCGACTTCAGGTTGACCAGGTAGTTCAGCTTCACCCGCCGGCCGAACCACTGGCGGCGGACCCGGCCCGCCGCCGCCACCACATCCAGCAGGTCGTCGTCCGACGTGGCCAGTACGGCGAGTGCCTCGTCCCGGGTGGGCAACTCGCGCCGCAGCCCCTTCTCCACCAGCGTGCTCAGCAGGTCCATGGGGTCAGATCCTCGCCTACCGCACCAGCCGTGGCCAAGGAGGGAATGGACAACAGACGCCGTTCGAGGTGTGTGGATCGCCACACCGTGACCGGCGCCCTCGCCCACTACGGTGACTGCGGGACCTGCCCGTCCGCGGCGCCCGTAAGCCCCCGGATCACGCTGCGAGGACCGGCCGATGCCGCACCACCCGCCCCACCCGCTCCACGCCC
>NZ_JBPQTV010000013.1:0-48040 GCF_051386515.1 Streptomyces sp. URMC 123
CGCGGACACCGAACCGCCGGGCACCCCGCCCCCGGGCGCGAAACCGCCCGCCTCCCGGAGCGAACCGCCCTCCCCGTGGGAGGAATCCGCGCAACTCCGGTACATCTGGCCTGCCATGCTGTCTCCCCGTTGTGTGGTGCTTCGCTGACCTGCGACGAGCTCCGGCCGGCGGCCGGGGCCCGTACGACTTCCGCCGTCCGCGTCAGCCATCGGAACCTCCGCCGCCGCTGTCGCGCTCGGGCCGGGACGGGCTCTCCCCGAGATCGAGCGCCCACCCCCGCTCGGCGTCGACGGCGGCCACGACGTCGGCGAGCGCCGTATCGCTCACGGCGCTCGCCACGCTCAGGGCCACCAGGCACGTCCCGCCGGCCCCCCGCATCACCTGCATCGCGCAGATGTCCACGCCGGCGTCGGCGAGGACGGCCGCGGCGGTGCCGAGCACGCCCGGAGCGTCGGCGCGGCGCAGCACGACCAGGTGACGGTCGAGTACGAGATCGGCGGCGTGGCCGTCGATTTCCACCAGCCGGTGCGCCGGCCGGCCCTCGTCGACGGTGGCCGCGACGGACACGGGCGCGCCGTCGGCGACGGCGGTCAGCCGCAGCACGGCCGACTCCCCGGCGGGCCACGGCACGGCCGCCTCCGCTGTGGGCCGCGGCACGGCCGCCCCCTCGGCGTCCGGGCGCCGCGTCACCGGCACCACCCCGCCGGCGGCCCCGGCGCCCTCCGCGAGATGCGCGCGGCGCTCGGCGAGGGCGAGCGCCGCCACGGGCGTGAGCTCACTCCCCGTCTCGGCCCGCAGCGCGCCGGTCAGCGCGGCGAGCCGCACGGCCGCGGCCCCCGCCGCCGCGGGGCCGCCCTCGGCCGCGACGTCGAGCCGGCGCAGCGGCCCGGGCCCGGCGAGGCCGGCGACGAGGCGGCCGAGGCGATCGGCGAGGGCGAGCCAGGGCCGTGCCTCCTCCGGCACCTCTCCCACCGGCGCGTTCACCGCGCCGGTGACCGGCTCGCCGTCGAGCGCCCGCGCCACCGCCCGGGCGGCGAACGCCGTGGCGTCCCGCAGCGCCTCGGTCGTGGCGGTGTCCGCCCCGGGCGCGACGACGACCGCGGGGTGCCGCAGCAGCGCGGACTCCCGCCAGGACCACCCATCGGCGTCGGCACCCGCGCCGACGCCCTGACCATCCGCCTCCGCGCCACCGGGGACAGAGGGGACACCGACGCCACCGTCCGGGACCGGGACGCCGACCGCCGCGATCCGCCCCCGCCGCACCGCGTCGAGCAGCGCGGCCTCGTCCACGACCCCGCCGCGCGCCGTGTCGACGAGCCGCGCGCCCGCCGTCACCTGCCGCAGCTCCCGCTCGCCGAGGAGCCCGGGCACGAGCCCCGGCTCCGTGGGCAGCACGGCGATGAGGTCGGCCCGCTGGAGCAGCTCGTCGAGGCCCACGGCCTCGGCCCCGGCCCGTACGGCCCGCCCGGCCGCCGTGGCCGAATCCATCGGGCCCGCATCCCCGGCAGCGGGCTCCGAAGCGGACTCCGCGACGGACCCGGGAACGGGCCGCGCCCCCCGCGGCGCGCCATCCGGCTCGTACGCCAGCACCCGCATCCCGAACGCGCTCATCCGCGGCGCGAGCGACTCCCCGACGGCGCCGAAGCCGATGATCCCGAGGGTCTTCCCGGCGAGTTCGACCCCTCGGCCGCCACCGGTCCACTCCTCCTCGGCCCCACATCCCGTACCGGACTGGCTGGTTCCGATCCCCGCCGGCGCCGCCAGCGACCGGGACCGGGCCCCGGCCCCGGCCAGGGGCCGGGCCCCCGGCGCGTGCCGGGCCACCGCCAGCAGCAGCGCGGCGGCCGCCTCGGCCGCCGCACCCGCCGGCAGCGGCGAGCGCACCACCGTCGCCCCGGCCCGGGTGGCGGCCGCGAGGTCCACATTGGCCGTCCGCTCACCGGCCACGGCGATCACCCGCAGCCGGGGGAACGCCTCGATCGCGGCCGCGTCGACCCGGGTGCCGGGGTCGACGATCAGCGCTTCCACGGCGTCCCCGCCGCCCGGCGCCCCGTGGGCCCCCGGCGCGTCACCGCAGGTGGCGCCGGACGCGGCGCCGGGCATGACCGGCACGTCGGGCCGCCCCGGCCCATCGCCGCCCGCGGGCCCCCACACCCCCAGGGCGCGGTCGGGCCCGAGGACGTCCGCGGCGATGTGCAGGAGCCCTTCGCGGCGAACTCCCTCGGCGATGAGAACGGCTGGTCTGCTCACGGTGCTTCTTTCGTTGTGCGGGCCGCCGCGGACGGCGCCCGGGGCGCGGGCGCGGGCAGGGTGCTGCCGGTCGCGCCCGGCGCCCCGGACGAGGCGCGGTCCGTCGCGGGCCCGGAGCTCTCGCCCGGATTGCGGGCGAGTCAAGTTAAAAACCAGCCAGACGGTTTGTCAAAGCCATTCGCGGGCACACGAGGGCGCCCCACACCCCGCCCGAACCCCCGAAATCCCCAGGATGGCGGGCCAGCACTGGGATCGGGCCCTGTTGCAAAAACCGTCCGGCTGGTTTTAATCTCGTGTTCAGCGATCCCCTGACAGTGGGTTCCGTCACCGCACGGGCCCCCTCGGTCCGATCGCAGGCCGCTGACGGCCGATCGCAGCGCATCCACAGGGATCACCGAGGTGGCACGTGACAGACCGGGCACGACAGGAAAAGCAGGAGAGACAGGAGCGGGCCGAACGCACCCGTAACGCCCTCATCCGGGCCGCGGCCGAGGTCTACGACCGGATCGGCTACGAGCGCGCCACCCTGGCCCTGATCAGCTCCGCGGCCGGGGTCACCAAGGGCGCCCTGTACTTCCACTTCGCCACCAAGGCCGAGCTGGCCGAGGCCGTGCGGTGCGCCGCCGGCACCGCCACCCGCGCCGCCGTCGAGGAGCTCGCCCGCCGCCACACCGCGGCCGTGCCCCCGGTCCCCGCCCTGCAGACGGTCATCGACGTCACCCATCTGCTGGCCCGCGCCCTGCGCACGGACCCCGCCGTACGGGCCGCCGTGCGGCTCACCCGGGAGGCCGGCCTGCCCGACTCGCCGGGCCACGACTGCTATCGCGTCTGGGGGGAGGCCGTACGGACGCTGCTGGAGCGGGCCCGCCTCGACGGCAGCCTGCGGCCGGAGCCGGACATCCCGTCCGTCGCCGCGCTCGCCCTCTACATCGTCGCCGGCACGGAGCTGTTCTCCCGCGACGGCGCCCCCGCCGGCCCCGGACCGGGCCCGGGAGCGGGATCGAGGCCGGGCTCGGGCCCGGACCGCGGCCCGGAGGCGGAGTGCGCGCCCGAGCGGTGGATCGCGCCCCTGTGGTCGCTGGCGCTGCCGCAGATCACCCCGTCCGAGCACCTCGCGCTGCTGCGCGCGGAGGGCTCGGAGCGGCCCCGCCCCCTGCGCCTGGCCGGCTGAGCCGGCCCGGCGGGCGCTCCCGCACCCGGGCCCCCTCGAAGCCACCGGGCCCCCTTGCCGACCTCGCCCCGGACACCCCGCATAAGGACTTCGATAACGAGGCAAAAACCCCCGTCCTTAGGTTCGCCGTGCCCGTCGTCCACCGCCGGTCGACGACACCGGGAGACCGCCGCGATCGAACGCCGCCTCCCCGTCGCCGGTCCGACACCCGCAGGAGACCTGAGTGACTCTTCCCGCCGCGACCGTCGGCAGCGGGCGGCACGCCCCGCCGCCGCGCTCCGCGTCCCGGGCGGAGGGCGAACGCCCCCTGTCCACCGCGCTCAAGCAGCGCCATCTGACCATGCTGGGCCTCGGCGGTGTGATCGGCGCGGGGCTGTTCGTCGGCTCCGGCGCGGGCGTCGCGCTGGCCGGCCCCGGCATCCTCATCTCGTATCTCATCGCCGGCACCCTGGCGCTGCTGGTGCTCCAGATGCTCGGCGAGATGTCGGCGGCGATCCCCACCCCCGGCTCGTTCTCGGTCCACGCCGAGCAGGCGTTCGGCCGCTGGGCGGGCTTCACCGTCGGCTGGCTCTACTGGCTGATGCTCGTGGTCGTGCTCTCGGTCGAGGCGACCGGAGCGGCCGCGATCACCGCCACCTGGGTGCCCGCGGTGCCCCAGTGGGCATGGGTGCTGCTGTTCATCACCTTCTTCAGCGCCACCAACCTCGCCTCCGTGCGCAACTTCGGCGAGTTCGAGTTCTGGGCGGCGGCCCTGAAGGTCGGGGCGATCGTCTGCTTCCTCGTCCTGGGCCTGCTCGCCGTCCTCGGCGTGCTGCCCGGCACGGAGCCGACGGGCCTGGACAACCTCACCGGCCACGGCGGCTTCCTGCCGCACGGCTGGAGCGGAGTGGTCGCCGGCGTGCTCGCCGTCACCTTCGCCTTCGGCGGCCTGGAGGTCCTCACCATCGCCGCCGCCGAGTCCGAGGACCCGGCGCGGGCCGTGGGGCGCGCGGTGCGCAGCGCGGTGTGGCGCATCCTGCTGTTCTACGTGGGCTCGCTGGCCGTCGTGGTCACGCTGCTGCCCTGGGACGACTCGGCCATCGGCACCAGCCCGTACGTGGCGGTGCTGGACCACATCGGCATCCCCGCGGCGGGCCGGATCATGAGCGTGGTCGTGGTGGTGGCGCTGCTGTCCGCCATCAACGCCAACCTCTACGGCGCCTCCCGCATGATCTTCTCGCTCGCCGAGCGCGGCGAGGCGCCCGCGGCGCTGCTGTCCGTCAGCCGCGGCGGGGTGCCCTGGCGCGCGGTGCTGGCGTCCGTGGCCTTCGGCTTCCTCTCCGTGCTGCTCAATCTGCTGTGGCCGGACACGGTCTTCCTCTACCTGCTCAACTCGGTGGGCGCCGTCCTGCTCGTGGTGTGGCTGCTGGTGGCGGCGTCCCAACTGCGGCTGCGCCGCCGACTGGAGCGGGAGCGCCCCGAGGCGCTGACCGTACGGATGTGGGGCTTCCCGTACGTCACCTGGCTGGCGCTGGCGGGGGTGGCGGCCGTGCTGGTGCTGATGCTCACCGACGACTCGGCGCGGGTGCAGGTCATCGGCTCGACCGTGGCGACCGTCACGCTGGGCGCCGCCGCCTGGACGCGCGACCGGCTGCGCCGCCGCCGCGCCGGGTCCGCCCCGGCCATGGCCCCCGCCATGGCCCGTACGCCCGCACCGACCGGCCAGGCCGGATCGACCGAGCAGGCCGTCCCAGCCGAGGCCGTCCCGACCGGCCCGACCGCGGGGAGCGTCACCTAGCCGCGCTCCCCTTTCGCACCCGACCCCTACGGGAGATGATCAGATGATGGCCCCCCGGACCACCCCGGCCGCGCAGGGCGGCGGCACCCGCGGCGCCGCCGCGGAGCTGCTGCGCACGCCGTTCCGCGGCCGCACCTGGCGGCACATGCTGCACGCCCTGCTGGCGCCGCTCGGCCTGGCCTGGTTCTTCGCCGCCGTGAACGCCATGCGGCTCGCCGAGGAGAACGATCTGCCCCAGCTGGGCATCGCCCTCGCGTTCGCCGTCACCGTGGCCGCCGTGTTCCTGAGCAACGCCTTCGAACGGGCGCGCGCCCGGTGGTTCCTGGGGGTCCGCATCGAGCCGCGCCGCGCCCGCAGGCCCGGCCGGACGGTGGGCTACTTCTTCGCGAACCTGCTGCTGAGCAGCCTGGCCTTCGCCCTGGCCGCGGGCGTGATCATCGTCTGTGCGCGCAATCTCACGTATCCGATCTGGGGCTGGGCGCCCTACCCCAACCCGGCCTGGGGCGGCCCGACCCCGCTCGGCGCGGTGTCCCTGCACTTCGCGGGCGGGGTCGCGGCCCTGTTCATCGGCCCCCGGCTGGTGGTCGCCCTCTCCGAGGCCCAGGTGCGGCTCACCCGGCGCATGATCGGCGAGGAGTAGCCCCCGGGCACGGCGCACGGGCCGGCCGCCACCACCACGGGGGCCGGCCCGGCCGGTCCTGCCGGTCCGGCACCGGAGCCGCACCAGGGATCGCCGCCCGGCCACGGCCCCGTACAAAGGAGCGGCACGCGTACGACCGGCACGCGTACGACCGGCACGCCTGCGACCGCCGCCCGGAAGGACGCCGTACGGAAAAGCGAAACGGACCCCTTCACGTGACTGCTGTCACCGTGAAGAGGCCCGCATCGGTACCTCATGAGTGCGCGAGGGGGGAGTTGAACCCCCACGCCCTTTCGGGCACTGGAACCTGAATCCAGCGCGTCTGCCTATTCCGCCACCCGCGCATGGGTGTCGCCGTTGGTTGCTCCCTGTGAGATCCGGACCGATCCGGTCCGGCTCCCGGTGGAGCGCCTTCCGACATGCAGAACATTAGCACGCCCCCGGGGGTGGGTTCACACGCCGTTTCCCCGGGCACCCCGGGAGGGCGCGCGGCGCCCCGCCGGCCCCGCTCCGCACCCGGCCGGTCGGCTACCGCTCCGGTTGCGGGACACTGTCATGAGGCCGCCTCTACGATCCTGTGAGGGGCGACACTCGACGGCCGGGGCTGGAAAGGGAACCAGCCGTGTTTGCCGCTCGTGGATACGATCAGTAAGCAGTACGGAAGCAGTACCAGGACCACTTCGAGGAAAGCATCAAGGAAGGAGGTGCCCCGTGGGAGTACTGAAGCGTTTCGAGCAGCGACTCGAAGGTCTCGTCAACGGCACCTTCGCCAAGGTGTTCAAGTCCGAGGTGCAGCCCGTCGAGATCGCTGGCGCGCTCCAGCGCGAGTGCGACAACAACGCCACGATCTGGAACCGGGAGCGGACGGTCGTCCCCAACGACTTCATCGTCGAGCTCAGCGCTCCGGACTTCGAGCGGCTCAGCCCCTACGCCGGACAGCTCGGTGACGAGCTCGCCGGGATGGTGCGCGACTACGCCAAGCAGCAGCGCTACACCTTCATGGGGCCGATCAAGGTGCACCTGGAGAAGGCGGACGATCTCGACACGGGCCTGTACCGCGTACGCAGCCGTACCCTCGCGAGCAGCGAGTCGCAGCAGCCGCAGGGCCGGCGGACCACCGCCGCCCCGCACCCGGGTGGCTACCCCGCGCAACCCGCGGGCGCGCCCCCCATGCCCGCCGCCCCGCCGCCCGGCGTGGGCCCCTCCCCGGCCACCCGGCCGCCCGGCCCGAGCGCCGGGCCGCTGCCGGGCGGTCAGACCCGCCGCTGGATCGAGATCAACGGCAACCGCCACCAGATCTCCCGGCCGACGATGGTGCTGGGCCGCAGCACCGACGCCGATGTGCGGATCGACGACCCCGGTGTCTCCCGTCGGCACTGCGAGATCCGGGTCGGATCGCCCTCGACGATCCAGGATCTGGGGTCGACCAACGGCATCGTGGTGGACGGGCAGCACACCACCCGCGCTACGCTCCGCGACGGCTCGCGGATCGTCGTGGGCAGCACCACCATCGTTTACCGGCAAGCCGAAGGGTGAAGCGGGGGCAATGTCAGAGCTGACCCTGACGGTCATGCGGTTGGGTTTTCTCGCCGTACTGTGGCTGTTCGTCATCGTGGCCGTACAGGTCATCCGCAGCGATCTGTTCGGCACGCGGGTCACCCAGCGCGCCGCCCGGCGCGGTGCCGGGCAGGACCGCCCCCCGCAGGGCCGGCAGCAGCCGCCCCAGCAGCGGCAGCAGCCCGCGGCCGGTGGTCGGGCCGCCGGCCGCCAGCGGCGCGGCGCCCCCACCAAGCTCGTGGTCTCCGAGGGCACCCTCGCGGGCACCACGGTGGCCCTCCAGGGCCAGACGATCACCCTGGGCCGGGCCCACGACTCGACCATCGTGCTGGACGACGACTACGCCTCCAGCCGTCACGCCCGGATCTACCCGGACCGCGACGGCCAGTGGATCGTCGAGGACCTCGGGTCCACCAACGGCACCTATCTCGACCGCACCCGGCTCACCACCCCTACCCCGATTCCGCTCGGCTCGCCGATCCGCATCGGCAAGACCGTCATCGAGCTGCGGAAGTAGTACGACCATGACGACCGGAGGGTGGGCAGCGTGGTGGGTAAGGGGCTGTACCCGGAGCCGACTGGCGAGGTGCGCATGAGTCTGTCACTGCGCTTCGCCGCCGGATCGCACAAGGGAATGATCCGGGAGGGCAACGAGGACTCCGGCTACGCCGGCCCCCGCTTGCTCGCCATCGCCGACGGCATGGGCGGCCAGGCGGCCGGCGAGGTCGCGAGCTCCGAGGTGATCTCCACGATCGTCCAGCTCGACGACGACGTGCCCGGCTCGGACATCCTCACCTCGCTCGGCACGGCCGTGCAGCGCGCCAACGACCAGTTGCGCGTCATGGTCGAGGAGGACCCGCAGCTGGAGGGCATGGGCACCACGCTCACCGCCCTGCTGTGGACCGGCCAGCGCCTGGGCCTGGTCCACGTCGGCGACTCCCGCGCGTATCTGCTGCGCGACGGCCGGCTCACCCAGATCACCCAGGACCACACCTGGGTGCAGCGGCTGGTCGACGAGGGCCGGATCACCGAGGAGGAGGCCACCACGCACCCGCAGCGCTCGCTGCTGATGCGCGCGCTGGGCTCCGGCGACCACGTGGAGCCGGACCTCTCCATCCGTGAGGTCCGCGCCGGCGACCGCTATCTGATCTGCTCCGACGGCCTCTCCGGGGTCGTCAGCCACCAGACGCTCGAGGAGACCCTCGCCAGCTACCAGGGCCCGCACGAGACGGTCCAGGAGCTCATCCAGCTCGCGCTGCGCGGCGGCGGCCCCGACAACATCACCTGCATCGTCGCGGACGTCCTGGACGTCGACGACGGCGACACCCTGGCCGTGCAGTTCAACGACACCCCGGTGGTCGTCGGCGCGGTCGCGGAGAACCAGGTGCCGCTCGGGGACCACCGCGCCATGCAGACCCCGGCCGGCCGGGCGGCCGAGCTGGGCCGCGCGGTGCCCCCGCAGGCCCCCGGGGCCGAGCCGGCCGGCGGCTTCGGCCCGCCCGGCAGCGGGGAGCCCGGCATCGGCGGGCTGCCCGAGGGCGGCTTCAGCGCGTACGCCGACACCGACTTCGTCAAGCCGCGCCGCCGGCGCGGTGTGTGGATCAAGCGCTCGCTGCTGCTGGTGCTGGTCCTCGGCGCGGTCGGCGGCGGTCTGTACGGCGGCTACCGCTGGACCCAGAACCAGTACTACGTCGGTGCCAAAGGGGAGCATGTGGCGCTCTACCAGGGCATCAGCCAGGACCTGGCGTGGTTCAGCCTGAACAAGGTCCACGAGGACCACCCCGAGATCGAACTCAAGTACCTGCCCACCTACCAGCGGAACCAGGTCAAGGAGACCATCACGGTCAACAGCCTGGGGCAGGCCCGCGACAAGGTCGCCGAGCTGGGCAAGCAGGCCGGCGCCTGCGAGAAGCGCGAGGCCGTCCAGGCGGCGGAGCGCGACCGGGCCAAGGCCGAGCAGCAGGCGGGCGGGCAGGCCGGCAACGAGCCGGTGGGCCGCGCCGGCGACAACAAGGCCGCGGACGGCAAGTCCGCCGACAAGAACGACAAGACCGACAGGAACAGCACAGCCACCGCAGGCAGCGCAGCCGCTCCGACGCCCGGCCCCAGCCTTTCGGAGGAAGAGCAGAAGCTGGCCAAGCAGTGCGAGAGCACCCAGCAGTAGCAGCCGTAGGGGGCCGTCCAACGATGAGCAGTACTTCCAACACGACCACCATCGGCATGATGGGCGCGCCCAGCCGGCGCAACACCGAGCTCGCCCTGCTCGTCTTCGCCGTCGTCATCCCGGTCTTCGCCTACGCCAACGTCGGACTGGCCAAGGAGGGCTCGATCCCGGGCGGCCTGCTGAGCTACGGCATCGGCCTGGGCCTGCTGGCGGGCATCGCGCACCTCGTCGTACGGAAATGGGCCCCGTACGCCGACCCGCTGATGCTGCCGATCGCCACCCTGCTCAACGGCATGGGTCTGGTCCTGATCTGGCGGCTCGACCAGGAGCGCCTGGTGGACGGGCCGAAGGCGGCCGGCCAGCTGATGTGGTCGACGCTCGGCATCGCCCTGTTCATCGCGGTCCTGGTGTTCCTCAAGGACCACCGGGTGCTCCAGCGCTACACCTATATCTCCATGGTGACCGCGCTGGTGCTGCTGATCTCCCCGATGTTCTTCCCGGCCGTGAACGGCGCCAAGATCTGGATCACCATCCCGGGCGTCGGCGGCCTCCAGCCCGGCGAGTTCGCGAAGATCATCATCACGGTGTTCTTCGCCGGCTATCTGATGGTCAAGCGGGACGCCCTGGCGCTGGCCAGCCGGCGCTTCATGGGCCTGTACCTGCCGCGCGGCCGCGACCTCGGCCCGATCCTGGTGATCTGGGCCGTGTCGATGATGATCCTGGTCTTCGAGACCGACCTGGGCACCTCGCTGCTGTTCTTCGGCCTCTTCGTGGTGATGCTCTACGTCGCCACCGAGCGCACCAGCTGGATCGTCTTCGGTCTGCTGCTGTCGGTCGGCGGCGCGGTGGTCGTGGCCTCGTTCAGCCCGCACGTGGGCAGCCGCGTCGACAACTGGCTCGACCCGCTGGCGCTCTCCAACGGCGGGGTCACCGAGACCGCCCAGGTGTACTACGCCTTCGGCTCCGGCGGGATGCTCGGCTCCGGCCTCGGCCAGGGCTACTCCCGGCTCATCGGCGGCCTCGGCGCCAAGTCCGACTACATCCTCGCCACCGTCGGCGAGGAGCTGGGCCTGACCGGCATGATGGCGGTCCTGGTGCTCTACGGCCTGCTGATCGAGCGGGGCATGCGCACCGCGCTCGCCGCCCGCGACCCGTTCGGCAAGCTGCTCGCGGTCGGCCTCGCCGGCGCCTTCGCGCTCCAGGTGTTCGTCGTCGCCGGCGGTGTCACCGGTCTGATCCCGCTGACCGGTATGACCATGCCGTTCCTCGCCCAGGGTGGTTCCTCCGTGATCGCCAACTGGGCCCTGGTGGCCATCCTGCTGCGGATCAGCGACACCGCGCGCCGGCCGGCCCCCGCCCCCGCACCGTCACCCGACGCCGAGATGACCCAGGTGGTCCGGCCGTGAACAAGCCCCTGCGCCGTGTGGCGATCTTCACCGGGCTGCTCGTCCTCGCCCTGCTGATCCGCATCAACTGGGTGCAGTTCTTCCAGGCGGACGCGCTGGCCAACGACTCGCACAACCGCCGGGTCGCCATCGCCCGCTACCAGCAGCCGCGCGGCGACATCATCGTGGGCAGCGAGGCGATCACCGGGCACGCCGAGACCTCGGGCACCGACTACAAGTACAAGCGGACCTACGTCAACGGCCCGATGTGGGCCCCGGTCACCGGCTACGCCTCGCAGGCGTTCGACGCCAACCAGCTGGAATCGATCTACGACCAGTTCCTCACCGGCAACGACGACCGGCTGTTCTTCAACCGCACGATCGACATGCTCACCGGCAAGGAGCGCAAGGGCGGCCGGGTGGTCACCACCCTGAACGCCGCCGCGCAGGAGGCCGCGTTCAAGGGCCTGGGCGACAAGAAGGGCGCGGTGGCCGCCCTGGACCCCAAGACCGGCGCGATCCTCGCCCTGGCCTCCACGCCGAGCTACGACCCCTCCGAGTTCGCCGGGAACTCCAACAAGGACACCGCGGCCTGGGTGCGGCTGAACGACGACAAGTCCAAGCCGATGCTCAACCGGGCGCTGCGCGAGACGTACCCGCCCGGTTCCACCTTCAAGGTGGTCACCGCCGCCGCGGCGCTGGAGAACGGCAAGGTCACCGACGTCGACGCGAAGACCGACTCGCCGCTGCCGTGGAAGCTGCCGCTGTCCACCAAGAACCTGGAGAACGAGGGCAACATCCCGTGCGAGAACGCCACCCTCCGGGAGGCGCTGCGGGTGTCCTGCAACACCGTGTTCGGCAAGCTCGGGGACGACCTGGGCAAGGACAAGATGCGCGAGACGGCCGAGAAGTTCGGCTTCAACAACTCCGGCGGCGACCACGAGCTGTTCGTCCCGGTGCGCGTCAGCGCCTCGAACTACTCCAAGAACATGGACCGGCCGGGCAACGCGATGTCCGCGATCGGCCAGTTCAACACCTCGGCCACGCCGCTGCAGATGGCCATGGTCACCGCCGCGATCGCCAACGACGGCAAGCTGATGGAGCCGTACATGGTGGATCAGCTGCAGGCGCCCAACCTCAGCGTGGTGGAGCAGCACTCGCCGCGGGAGATGAGCCGCCCGCTGTCGCCCGGCAACGCCCAGAAGCTCCAGTCGATCATGGAGACGGTGGTCAACGAGGGCACCGGCACCAAGGCGCGGATCAACGGGGTCACCGTCGGCGGCAAGACCGGCACCGCGCAGCACGGCGTCAACAACAGCGAGAAGCCGTACGCGTGGTTCATCTCGTACGCGAAGACGGCCAAGGGCTCACCCGTGGCCGTCGCCGTGGTGGTCGAGGACTCCGAGGCCGCCCGGGACGACATCTCCGGTGGTGGGCTGGCCGCGCCGATCGCCAAGAAGGTGATGGAGGCGGTACTGAACGGCGCGAAGTGACTCCGATCACCCCGTGAGCGATCCGACCCGCACACAGGCCGTGCACGATGGATGCACATCCGTGCGACTAGTGATACCGGTCGGATATCGGGTGACGGTCACAGCCGGGTCACGCACGGCGCGCCGGGTACGGTATGCCCGAGCAGCGCACCGCCGGACCCCACACCGGTGCGGTCGGGAAAACGGAAGGGCTGGAAGCTATGGAAGAGCCGCGTCGCCTCGGCGGCCGGTACGAGCTGGGCTCGGTGCTCGGCCGCGGTGGCATGGCCGAGGTGTACCTCGCCCATGACACCCGCCTCGGCCGCACCGTGGCTGTGAAGACGCTGCGGGTGGATCTCGCTCGCGACCCGTCCTTCCAGGCCCGGTTCCGGCGCGAGGCCCAGTCGGCGGCCTCGCTCAACCACCCGGCGATCGTCGCGGTCTACGACACCGGCGAGGACTATGTCGACGGGGTCTCCATCCCCTACATCGTGATGGAGTACGTCGACGGCTCCACCCTGCGTGAGCTGCTGCACTCCGGGCGCAAGCTGCTGCCCGAGCGCTCGCTGGAGATGACCATCGGCATCCTCCAGGCGCTGGAGTACTCGCACCGCAACAACATCGTCCACCGCGACATCAAGCCCGCGAACGTCATGCTGACGCGCACCGGGCAGGTCAAGGTCATGGACTTCGGCATCGCCCGCGCGATGGGCGACTCCGGCATGACCATGACGCAGACCGCGGCCGTGATCGGCACCGCCCAGTACCTCTCGCCCGAGCAGGCCAAGGGCGAGCAGGTCGACGCCCGCTCCGACCTGTACTCCACCGGCTGTCTGCTCTACGAGCTGCTCACCGTGCGCCCGCCGTTCGTGGGCGACTCGCCGGTGGCCGTCGCGTACCAGCACGTCCGGGAGGAGCCCCAGCCGCCCAGCAACTTCGATCCGGAGATCACTCCGGAGATGGACGCGATCGTCCTCAAGGCGCTGGTGAAGGACCCGGACTACCGCTACCAGTCGGCCGACGAGATGCGCGCCGACATCGAGGCGGCCCTGGACGGCCAGCCGGTCGCCGCCGCCGCGGGGCTGGGCGCCGCCGGCTACGGCGGTTACGGCGAGGACCAGCCCACCACCGCGCTGCGCCCCCAGGACCACCACCACGCCGCGGGCCAGACCACGATGCTGCCGCCGATGCGCGACGACGACGGCGGCTACGGCTACGACGACCGCCCGGACCGGCGGCGCGGGGGCAGCGGCCGCAAGGGCAGCACCTCCACGATCCTGCTGGTCGTGGCCGGTCTGCTGGTGCTGGTCGGGGCGATCTTCATCGGCCGTGAGCTGTTCGGCGGCGACCGGACCGCGGCCACGGTCAAGGTGCCCAACCTGGTGGGCGTCACCCTGGACGCCGCCCGGAAACAGGGCGACAACGGCAACTTCAAGGTCCAGGAGAGCGGCCAGGAGTTCTGCGACCAGGACAAGGGCAAGATCTGCAGCCAGAACCCGCCGGCCGGCAACGAGGTCGCGCGGGACGGCACGGTGAACGTGGTGGTCTCCAAGGGCGCCCAGCAGATCGCCGTGCCCGACGTCCGGGGCATGAAGCAGGACGCGGCCAAGCAACTGCTCCAGGAGAAGGGCTTCACCAACATCGAGACCACCTCGGTGGTCTCCGAGCGGACCCCGGGCACCGTCGCCGAGCAGTCGCCCGCGCCCGGCACGGAGCGCGCCAAGGGCACGAAGATCACCCTGTCGGTGGCCAAGGAGTCGCCCAAGGTGGGCGTCCCCGATGTCACCAACAAGCCCCTGGACCAGGCCAAGAGCCAGCTCACCGGGCTGGGTCTGCAGGTGACCACGCAGGACTCGCCGCGCGACGACGTGCCGGAGAACACCGTGGTGGCGCAGACCCCGGCCGGCAACAGCCAGGTGGCGCCCGGCTCCACGGTCCGGCTGACCGTGGCCAAGCCGAACCAGCAGTTCGCGATGCCGAGCGTGATCCAGCAGAAGCTCAAGGACGCCAAGAAGACGCTCCAGGACGCTGGGCTGACCATCGGCAGCATCGGCCCGGCCCAGGACGACAACGCGATCGTGGTGATCACCAACCCGGCCGCCGGGACGCCGGTGAAGAAGGGCGACTCCGTCAGCCTCACCACGGCGCCCGGCAACGGCCAGGGCAACAACGGCCAGGGCAACAACAACGACGGGGACGACGACGGCTTCTTCGGCGGCATGTGGGGCCGGCGCCACTGACGCCCCCGCGGGCCCCGCGCCCGAACCGGCACGACACGACGGCCCCCACGGTTCGCAGGAACCGTGGGGGCCGTCGTCGTACGGGGCCTGACCGCGCGGCCGTCGCCTTCGTACGGGCCGCGGGTGACCGCTACGCCCCGCGCAGCTCCTTCGGCGGGGTGCGGGCCGCGTCGACCTTCTCGGTGCGCGCCAGCTCCGCCCAGACGACGTAGCGGTGCAGCGAGGTGTAGACCGGCGTACAGGTGGTCAGCGTCAGATAGCGCCCCGGCGCCGTCTTCCCGGACTCCTCGGGGATCGGGTCCAGCACGTCCACGTTGTACTTCGAGGTCTCCGGCAGCGTGGCGTAGACCGTGTAGACGTACCAGGTGTCCCGGGTCTCGAAGACGATCGGGTCGCCCCGGCGCAGCTTGTGGATGTTGTGGAACTTGGCGCCGTGGCCGTCGCGGTGCGCGGCCAGGGTGACGTTGCCCTGCTTGTCCCAGGGCATCGCGGAGCGGACCGGCTCGGTGTAGTAGCCGGCCACGCCGTGGTTGAGCCGGTCGCTGCCGGTCCCCTCGGCCACCAGCACCTCGCCGTTGCCCATGGCCGGCACATGGAGGAAGCCGATGCCATTCCTGGTGTCCAGCGCCCCGGGGCCGCTGGCCGCCCAGGTCTGCCGCACCCCGTCACCCTGGGCGCGGGCCTCCCGGTCGGCGAGGACGTTGGTCCACCACAGCGAGTAGACGACGAACAGCGCCAGCACCAGTCCGGCGGTTATCAGCAGCTCGCCGAAGACGCCGATGGCCGTCGCCAGCCGCCCCCGCAGGCGCGAGCGCGGCGGCGCGCCCGGCCCCGGCTCCTCGGCGTCCCGCCGCTGCCCGGTCCTCACTGTCACCCGTTGTGTCCCGTCCGTGGTGTCCCGCCCGTGAGCGCCGTGCGCTCACCCCATCAGCGCGTCCGGCTTCCCCTCGGAGCGCGGCCGCTCGTCGACCATCCTTCCCCAGACGATCATCCGATACGTGCTGGTGAACTCCGGTGTGCACGTCGTCAGCGTGATGTAGCGGCCCGGCCCGGTGAACCCGGAGCCCGCCGGCACCGCGCCGAGCACCGCCACGTTCGACGGCGGCGTCTGCGGCAGGATGCGCGCCATCTCGTAGATGTAGAAGGTGCTGCTCGTCTCGACGATGATCTGGTCCCCCGGCCGCAGCCGGTTGATGTAGCGGAACGGCTCGCCGTGCGTGTTGCGGTGGCCCGCGACCGCGAAGTTGCCCCGGGGGTCCCAGGGCATCGCCGTCCTCAGCTTGCCCTCGGCGTAGTGGCCGGCCATGCCCCGGTCGAGCACCTTGTGCTTGTCGATCCCCTCGGCGATGGGCACCTTCACATCGAGCTTGGGGATGTACATGATCGCGAAGCCCTCGCCGGGGGAGAACACGCCCGCGTCCCGGTCCTTGCCGCCGCCCTGGCCCCAGCGCTGCTCCAGGCTGCTGGCGGCGCCGCCGGCCTGCTGGCGCGCCATCACATTCGTCCACCACAGCTGGTAGGCGACGAAGAGGAGCATCACCACGCCCACGGTGATGAACGCCTCGCCCAGCAGCCTGCTGACCACCACCGCGGGCGACTCCCGCCGGCGTGCGCGGCGGTGCCGGCCCCGGGCGTGCGCGCCCCTGCGCCGGGCCCCGGCCACGGGCGGGAGCGGTCCGCGCCCGAAGGGCGCGGCGGCCGGCGAGGCCCCCGGCAGGGGGCTCGTCACGCCCCGGCCTTGCCGACCACCGGGGCCAGCCCGGACGAGCGCGCGACGGCGCCGGCGTCGCCGCAGGCGACGAGCCAGTTGGCGAGCATGCGGTGGCCGCCCTCGGTGAGCACCGACTCGGGGTGGAACTGCACGCCCTCCACCGGGAGATCGCGGTGGCGCAGCCCCATGACCAGCCCGTTGTCCGTCCAGGCGGTGATCTCCAGCTCGGCGGGTACGGTGTCCCGCTCGACGGCGAGGGAGTGGTAGCGGGTGGCGGTCAGCGGCGTCGGCAGACCCTGGAAGACGCCCTCGTCGGCGTGGCTGACCAGGGAGGTCTTGCCGTGCAGCAGCTCCGGCGCCCGGCCCACGACGCCCCCGTAGGCCACGGCGATGGACTGCAGGCCGAGGCAGACGCCGAACACGGGCACGCCGGTCGAGGCACAGTGGCGCACCATGTCGACGCAGACCCCGGCCTCCTCGGGCGTGCCGGGGCCGGGCGAGAGCAGCACGCCGTCGAAGCCGTCCTGGGCGTGCCGGAGCTCCACCTCGTCGTTGCGGAGCACCTCGCACTCGGCTCCGAGCTGATAGAGGTACTGGACGAGGTTGAACACGAAGCTGTCGTAGTTGTCGACGACGAGGATGCGTGCGCTCATCGGGCTGGGGGTCCTCCACCGTTGTCGACCGTCACATCGTTGAACGGAAGCAGTGGCTCCGCCCAGGGAAAGACGTACTGGAAGAGCACGTAGACCAGGGCGAGGACGAGCACGAGCGAGATCAGCGCCCGTACCCACGCGTTGCCCGGCAGATGCCGCCAGATCCAGCCGTACATGCCGTCGTCCTTCTGTCCCTTCCGGTCGGCGCGCGCCGCGCGCGCACGAACAGAGTAAGGGGCCGCGGGCGGGGCGTGGGGGTCAGTCCGCGGGTCGTTCGCGCAGAGCGGCCGGTTCGCCCGCCCCGACCGGCTCGGTGGCGGCCAGCCTGGCCCAGGCGATCAGCCGGTGGCTGTGGCCCCACTCGGGGTCGCAGGTGGTCAGCGTCAGATAGCGGCCGGGGGCGGTGACCCCGGAGCCGCGCGGCACGGGGTCGACCACCCCGGTGTCCGTGGGCAGGGTGCGGTACGGGGCGCGGATCAGGCGGTACGTGTACCAGGTGACGCCGTCGCCGAGCACCACCGCGTCGCCGGGGCGCAGCCGGGGGAAGTCCTTGAAGGGGTCGCCGTGGGTGCGGCGGTGCCCGGCGACCGCGAAGTTCCCCGTCTCCCCGAGCCGGGCGGTACGGGGGTAGTGGCCGAGGCCCTTCCGCAGGGTGCCGGGGTCGGTGCCCTCCAGGACGGGCTTGACCCAGTCCGCGCCGAGGCGGGGCACGCGCATGAGGGCGAAGGGCGCCCCGGGGGCGTACGGCGCGGCCGACGCGCCGGGGCCATCGGGGCCGCCCGGGCCGCCGGCGTTCCGGGGGGCGGCCGCGGAGTGCTCCCTGAGCCGCTCCAGCTGGCGCTCCATCGCGGCGTCGGCCCGCACACCGGTCCAGAAGAGCACGTGGACGACGAAGAGCACGATGAGCGCCCCCGCCGTGAGGCACAGTTCGCTGAGCGTCCTGACGATCGTCCGCACGGTCCCGGTCACGTCCGCCGCCCCTCCCCCGGTTCGGCGCGGCGGGCCGCCCGGGACCCGCCGCGCTACGCCGCCGGCTTCGCGTAGTGGAGATCCACTGTGCCGGAGTAGCCGGGCAGAGTCACCGCGTCGTGCTGGTCGACTTTCCAGCCCAGCCCGTACGCGTTCACGTACCGCAGATAGTTCTGGATGGTCGGGGAGCCGTCCAGGGACTGGCGCAGCCTGCGGGTGTCGCCGACGGCCGTCACCTTGTACGGCGGGGAGTAGACCCGCCCCTGGAGCAGCAGGGTGTTGCCCACGCAGCGGACCGCGCTGGTGGAGATCAGCCGCTGGTCCATGACCCGGATGCCCTCGGCGCCGCCCTGCCAGAGCGCGTTGACCACGGCCTGCAGGTCCTGCTGGTGGATGACGAGGTCGTCGGGCTGCGGCTCGGGGACGCCGGGGATGCGGGCGGTGGCGCCCGGCGGCGCGTCGGTGAGGGTGACGGTCAGGCCGGAGCCGCTGAGCGGCTGGGTGCCGGCGGCCGTCTGGAGGGCCTTGAGCCGGCGGTCCTCGGCCTCCGTGCTGCCGTCGTCGCGCTGGGCCAGGGTGTCGACCTGGGAGCGCATGGCGGCGGCCGACTCGTTCAGGTCCGCGTTCTTCCTGCTGCGCTCCTGGATGAGGTCGGAGAGCCGGAGCATCGAGTCGTCGGTGCGCAGATTGGTGCCCTGGGCGGTGTTGAAGCTCATCCAGAAGATCAGCCCGGCCAGCGCGAAGATCGCCGCGCTGAGCAGCCGTACGGGGCGCAGGGCGCGGAAGGGGCGCGAGCCGCGGAACGGACGGAGGGGCCGCCCCGGCGGGGGTGTCCGCGGAATTGCTCACCGTACCCTTATCTCCTTCCGAGCCACGGAAGCACTACGCTAACGGACGCCTGGGGGAGAGGTGCGCTCCCCATCGCCCCCCGCCCCGGGCCAGTCCGAGAACACTTGCGCGGTCACGCAGCGCATCGACAGGAGAGTCCCTCGTGCCGAAGTCACGTATCCGCAAGAAGGCCGACTTCACGCCGCCGCCGGCCAAGCAGGCCGGCACGGCCATCAAGCTGGACAGCGGCCGTCGCTGGGTCGCCCCTCTGATGCTGGCGATGTTCCTGATCGGGCTCGCCTGGATCGTGATGTATTACGTGACGGACAGCAGCCTGCCGGTCGAGTCCTGGAAGCAGTGGAACATCGTGGTCGGCTTCGGGTTCATCGCGGTGGGGTTCGTCGTCTCCACGCAGTGGAAGTAACGGTCCCTCGCCCGGTGCGCACGGAAGGCTCCGGCACCCCCGGAGCCCCCGAGCCATGCCCTGAGCCGCACAGCGCGTAGAGAAGTTATCCACAGGGCTGTCCACATGGGGAAAAGAATCCGAAGATCTGTGGATAACGCATGACCGGTTGACGCCGGTGTGACTGGCCGCGCACCTGGCGTAGTGCCCGTCACCCCCTCCTTCCAGCGAAAACGCGGAAAGCCATGGCCCACGCCCGGTCCGGCGGCGGGATGTGCGCACTCCGCGACCTGCTGTGGACAAGTCAAGCCGGAGCCGGCCCGAGGGCCTTCAGCCGAGCAGCTGAACGGTGCGTACCCACACCACCACGAGCAGCGCGACGAGCGTCCCCGCACAGGTCAGGCCCTGCACCAGGGCCTGCCGCCGACGCGGCGCGTGCACCAGCCCGTAGGCCACCACGGCGCCCACCACCAGACCCCCTATGTGGGCCTGCCAGGCGATGGTGTCCCGCCAGGCGAAGGTGATGATCAGGTTGATCACCAGCAGCGCGGCGACCGGCCGCAGATCGTAGTTGAGCCGGCGCATCAGCACGGCCGTGGCGCCCAGCAGCCCGAAGATCGCCCCGGAGGCGCCCAGCGAGGCCTGGTTCTGCGCGGCCAGCAGATAGGACAGCGCGCTGCCGCCGAGCGCGGACAACAGATAGAGGGCCACGAAGCGGAGCCGGCCCAGCGCCTGCTCCAGCGGTGGCCCGAGCCACCACAGCGACAGCATGTTGAGGCCGATGTGCCAGGGCTGCTCGTGCAGGAACGCGGCGGTCAGCAGCCGGTACCACTGCCCCTCGGCCACGCCCTCGATCGGCCCGAACAGATCGAAGCGGACCCGGCCGATCAGCTCCAGCGCCTGGACCAGCTCCTGGCCGGCCGACAGCACGGCCAGCCAGATCGCCAGATTGAGGCCCAGCAGGACCTTGGTGACCAGCCGGGGGTCGGCCGCCACGGCGCCGCCCGCGAGGGTCCGCGGCCGGGCCGCCCGCCGCGCGGGCCCACCGCCGCCCGCCGGGCCGCCGCGCACGCACTCCGGGCAGTGGAACCCCACCGAGGCGTCGACCATGCACTCGTGGCAGATCGGGCGCTCGCAGCGGGTGCAGGTGATGCCGGTCTCGCGGTCGGAGTGGCGGTAGCACCTGGGCGGGCCGCCCGCCGCCGCGGGAGTCTGAGGGCTTCCCGGCGCCTGGTCCATGTCCTGTCTCCGTCCGCGTCTGATGTCCCCCGTCGGCCGCCCGCGCCACATGGCGGAACCGCCCCGCTCTCCCTTACGGACGAGCGGGGCCGGTTGTTCCCGTCGGCACGGGACAGGTCGTTCCCGTCGGTGCGGGACAGGTCGTTCCCGTCGGTGCGGGACAGGTCGTTCCCGTCGGTGCGGGACCGGTCGTCAGCGGGTCTCCACCACGACGGACTCGATCACCACGTCGTTGACCGGGCGGTCGGTGCGCGGGTTGGTCTTCGTGGCGGCGATGGCGTCCACGACCTTCTTGCTGGCGTCGTCGACGACCTCGCCGAAGATGGTGTGCTTGCCGGTCAGCCAGGCGGTCGGCGAGACGGTGATGAAGAACTGCGAGCCGTTGGTGCCCGGGCCGGCGTTCGCCATGGCCAGCAGGTACGGCTTGGTGAACGCCAGGTCGGGGTGGAACTCGTCCGCGAACTCGTACCCCGGGCCACCGGTGCCGTTGCCCAGCGGGTCGCCGCCCTGGATCATGAAGCCCTGGATCACGCGGTGGAAGACGGTGCCGTCGTAGAGCTTGTCCGTGGTCTTCTTGCCCGTCTCCGGGTGCGTCCACTCCCGCTCGCCCTTGGCGAGCTCGACGAAGTTCTTGACCGTCTTGGGCGCGTGGTCCGGCAGGAGCCGGACGTTGATGTCGCCCTGGTTGGTCTTCAGGGTGGCGTAGAGCTGCTCAGCCACGATCTACCTTCCATAAGTCTTCACTGACTCTTCCGATCCTCGCACGGACGGTTGCGCGCCGAGTACCGGCGAACCCGCACGCGGAGCGGCGAACCATGGCATTGTCAGCATCGCACTCCCGAAACGTCCGCTCATTCGGGGACATCCCCGACGGAAGGCCCCACGCGCCACCCGGATGCCCGTCCGCACATGCCGTGGCCGTCCCGAGCGGGCATGATCTCGAAAAGGGTGGAAAGGCGAATACCGTACGCCGCCGAGGAGGAGGAGATCACGTGACCCGCATGGACAGCGTGCGCGCCGCGACCGGAACCGCCAAGGACAGCGTGCTGCACGCCGCGGAAGTCGTGGCGCCCTACGCCGGCACGGCCAAGGACGCGACCGTGCACTACGCACACGAGGCCCGCGCCCGGCTGGCACCCAAGGTGTCGCACGCGGCCGAACTGGCCGCCGAGCAGGCCCGTCACCAGTACGACGCGCACCTCCATCCCCGGATCGCCCAGGCCCGCGGCGCCCTGCCGCCCCAGGTCGACGCCGCCGCCCGGCGCACCGCCGTGCGCTGCCGCAGGGCCGCCCGGCAGGCCGCCGACTACACCGTGCCCCGGGTGGAGCACGCGGTCGCCGACGTCCGCGCCAAGGCCGAGCCGGTGCGCGGGGAAGCGGTGGCGCGCAGTGCCGCCGCGCTGGCCGCGCTGCGCGGCGAGGTGAGCATGCGCGAGATCGAGAAGCTGGTGCGGCGCCGGAACCGGCGCGGCCGGGCCGGCCGCGCGGCCAAGAAGGTCGTCCTGGTGGGCGTGGTGGCCGGCGCCGCCTACGCCGCCTGGAAGTGGTGGGACAAGCAGACCAACCCGGACTGGCTGGTGGAGCCGCCGGCCGCCACGGAGGTCGGCGAGCGCGCCCCGCTCACCGCCGTCGACGGCACGGGCGAGGCGGTGCTCGACCCCGAGGTGCAGGCCAAGCAGGCGGAGGCCGAGGCCGAGGGGAAGGACCGCGACGAGGAGAAGTGACGCCGCGGGCTCGCACGGCCCGACACGGCGTGACCGGCCCCCGGAAGACGGTTGTTGAACGGCCTTTCGCCCGCCCCCGGCGGGCGGAAGGCCGTTTCGCCGCCCGTACGGAACCCCCGCGAGGCCCACAACCCGGGCGATCTTCGCCCCGTGCCCCATGACATCCTGAGCCGTCAGAACTCTGCCGGACCAAACGGCGGATGTCCGGCCGAGACGGGGCACACCGATGAAACTCTGCTTCCTGGTGGAGGAGCACTACCGGCACGACGGCATGCCGCTCGACGTCATCCGCCAACTCGCCGCCTGGGGCCACCGGGTGGACGTCGTCCGCCCCGGCGGCTCGCTGCTCCGGATGTCCGAAGCCGTGCACGCGGGCAGCCACGACGCCTGGGTGCTCAAGACCGTGTCCGGCGGGCCGGGGCTCACCCTGCTGGAGGCCGCCGCGGCCGTCGGCCTGACCACCGTCAACGACGCCCGCTCCATACGGGGCGTACGGGACAAGGCGCTCGCCGCCGCCATCGCCCGCAGCCACGGCCTGCCGGTCCCCGTCACCTACGCGGCGACCCGCCCGGAGCGGTTCGCGGAGATACCCGAGGCCGACTTCCCCCTGGTGGTCAAGCCGGCCGACGGCAGTTCGGGGCGGGCGGTGCGCCTGGTGCCGACGCCGGACCGGCTGGCCTGCCTCGCGGGGGAGCCGACCACCGAGGGCATGCTCATCGCCCAGCCCTACGTCCCCAACTCGGGGACCGACCTCAAGGTCTACAGCGTCGCGGGGCAGCTGTACGCCACCGAGCGCTGCTCGCCCCTCCACCCCGGCCGGACGGTGCGCGAGCGCCGGGTGCCGCTGCCCGCCGAGGTGGCTCGGATCGCCGAGGAGATCGGCCAGGTGTTCGGGCTCGATCTGTACGGCATCGACGTCCTGCTGGGGCCCGACGGCCCCGTCGTCGTCGACATCAACGACTTCCCGAGCTTCCGTCAGGTGCCGGACGCGGTGGCGCGGGTGGCGCGCGCGGTGCTCCACCTGGCCCGTACGGGCACCACCCCGAGGGCGCTCCCCCGGCCGCGGGCCGGACTGCTGCCGTACGCCGCCCCCGTGGGACGGGGCTGACGGCCGTGCGCGGGGACGTCACGGGCTCGGGTACGGGCGCGGGTGCGGGTACGGGATCGGGGTCGGGGTCGGGCGGCGCGAAAATCTGTCTGCTGACGCCGAAGCCGGACCACCCGCTGCTGGCGGCCACCACCGAACTGCTGGCCGCGCGCCACACGGTGCGGTGGCTGGACCCGACGGCGGCCGACGAGCACCTCACGGCCCTTATGGACGACGGCCCGCCGCCGGACGTCTGCCTGCTCAAGGCCCGTACGCCGCGCGCCCTGGCGCTCGCCCGCCGGCTGGAGCGGCGGGGCGTGCCCGTGCTCAACTCGGCGGCGGCCACCGAGCTGTGCCAGGACCGCACGGCCATGGCCGAGGTCGCCCGCGCGGCCGGGCTGCCCTTCGCGGCGACGGAGACCTTCGCCACGCTGACGGACTGCGCGGCGGTGCCCGTGCGGCGACCGGTGGTGGTGAAGAGCCGGCACAGCCGGCGCGGTGACCTGGTCGCCCGCGTCGACGGCCCGGCCGCGCTGCGCCCGCTGCTGGCGGCGTGGCCCGACGAGCCCGTGGTCGTCCAGGACTTCGTCCCCAACAACGGCTGGGACCTCAAGCTGTGGGCCGTCGGGGAGCGCGTGTTCGCCGCGGAGCGCCGCTCGGAGCTGGCGACGGCCTCGGGCGCCCCCGGGCCAGCCCGGACCGTACCGCTGGACGAGCTGCCCGCCGCGCTGGTGGACCTCGTCCACCGGGTGGGCGAGGTCTTCGCCCTCGACGTCTACGGCGTCGACGTCCTGGACCCGGCCGGCACCCCGCTGATCGTCGACATCAACGCGTTCCCGGGCATCCGGGGTCAGTCCGGCGCGCCGGAGGCACTGGCCGCGCTGACACTGCGTACGGCGGCGGCGGGGGTTGCAGGGGCGGCGGCAGCCGGGGTGGCCGCGAGGTCCGAGGCCGCCGGGGCGGCCGGCACCGGCCGGGCCGCGCTCGGCTGACGCCCGACGCCCCGCGCGCTCAGCAGCGCGCCGACCGCCAGCAGCACCCCGGCCAGCAGGAGCGCCGTGCGCAGCCCCGGCAGGAACGACCCGCCGACCAGCAGGCCCATGACCGCCACCCCGAGCAGCCCGCCGACCTGCCGCGAGGCGTTCAGCACGCCCGAGCCGATCCCGGCGTGCGCGGGGTCGACCGCGCCCAGCAGCGCGTTGGTCATGGCCGGCACCACCAGTCCCAGCCCGCCGCCGATGGCCAGCAACGGGGCGACGAGCAGCGGATACGACCCGGAGCCGACGGCCGCCAGCATGACGAGATAGCCGGCGGCGGCCAGCAGGTGACCCCCGATCAGCACCGCCCGCGCGCCGAAGCGCCGTGCCAGGGGACCGGCGGCGAGATTGGCGGCCATGATGGTCGCGGTCATGGGCAGGAAGGCGAGTCCGGTGGCGAGCGGTGAGTAGCCGCGTATCTGCTGGAAGTAGAGGCTGAGGACGAAGATCAGGCCGTAGAAGGAGAAGTTGAGCGTCAGCCCGATGAGCGCGGTGCAGCCGAAGGCCCGGCGGCGGAAGAGCGCCAGCGGCAGCATCGGGTCGCTGCCCCGCCGCTCCACGAGGACGAAGCCGGCCAGGGCGAGCGCGAAGACGGCCAGGCAGCCGAGGACCAACGGGGAGGTCCAGCCGAGGCCGTTGGCCTCGATGACGGCGGCCGTCAGCGCGCCCAGGCCCACGACGGCGAGCACCTGACCGGGCACGTCGAGGGAGCGGCGGGGCGCGGCGGGGGCGCCGACGCCCGGAGTCGTACGAGCGGCCGGCGCGCCGGAACCCGTACGAGCCGCGGGCGCGCCCGAACCCGTACGAGCCGCTGCCGTGCGCGGCGCACCGGCCCGGGTGAGCCAGATGCCGGCGACGGCGATCGGCACATTGACCAGGAAGATCGAGCGCCAGCCGAACTGCGAGATCAGCACGCCGCCCACCACCGGGCCGAGCGCGAGGGAGGCGCCGCCCGCGGCGGCCCACAGGCTCACCGCGCGGGTGCGCTCGACCGCGTCCGGAAAGGCGCTGTTCACGATCGAGAGCGAGGCCGGCACGATCAGCGCGGCCCCCACCCCCTGGGCGATCCGCGCGGCGATCAGCGGCGGGAGCCCGGTGGCCGCGCCACAGGCCAGCGAGGCGAGGGCGAAGAGCGCGAATCCGGCCACGAAGACCCGGCGGGGGTCGAACCGGTCACCGAGCGCGCCGGCGGTGAGCAGGAAGGCGGCGAAGGTGAGCGTATAGCCGTTGATCACCCACTCGAGCCCGGTGAGGCTGCCACCGAACTCCCGGCCGAGCGCGTCGGTCGCCACATTGACCACGCTGACATCGAGGATCACGACGACGAAGCCGAGACAGGCGGCCAGCAGGGTCGGCAGGCGGCGAGGGGCGGAGGGTTCGTACGGAGGCATGGGTCTCCCCGGGTCCACATAGACTGTTCGACGTAAGGCGAACACCGAGGAGTGTACGCAAATGATCGAACACTCAACAAGGGAGAGCGGGGAGTCCGTCATGACCACGCGCCCGGCCGCCGCGCCGCCGCGGCACCGCACGCCGCCGGAGCACACGCACCCGCGGGATGTGACCCTGACGAGCGCGCTGGCCGCGCTCTCCGACCCCGTGCGCCAGACGCTCATCCGCGAGATCGCGGCGGCGGGCGACTGGGAGCGGGCGTGCGGCACCTTCGACGTACCGGTGCGCAAGGCGGCCCTCAGCCACCACTTCGCGGTGCTGCGCGCCGCGGGCCTGATCGAGCAGCGCGACCGCGGCGCGAAGCGCTACAACCGCCTCCGCCGCGAGGAGTTCGACGCCCGCTTCCCGGGGCTGCTGACCCTGGTCCTGTCCGAGCCGGCGCCCGAGCCCTCGCCCGCGCCGGCGGCGAGCCCCCCGGCGGGCTCCGCGCCGCACCCCACGGTGGAGGCCGGCGGCACCCCGGGACCCCGGCCGTAGCCCGGACACCCCGGGTGTCCCGGCCGCAGCCCGCCGTCCGCCCCGCGGCCCGAAAGCCGCGCGGCGGCCCCGGGGCGCCGCACGCTGGCTTGTTCGGGTGACATGGTCGGGCGACCACCTCCCGTACAGTCCGGTCCCGGAGGTGTCCCATGCGTGGTCGCACAGCCCCGCCCCCGGTCGTCACGGTGCGCCGAGCCGACGAGGGCGACCTCGACTTCCTCGTCCGGACCATGGAGACGGCGGCCCGCTCCCATCTGAGCCGCGGATGCTGGGAGGTGCTGCTCGACGAGCCGCCGGACCGGGTCCGCGGGGTCCTGCGCGCACTCGCCCGCTCGCCCCGGCCGCACTGGTGCCATCTGTCCCGCTTCTGGGTGGCCGAGGTGGCCGGCGAGCGGGCGGGCGCGCTCACCGCGTTCGACCCGGCGACCGAGGGCAACGCCGCGCTCGTCGAGCAGTACGCCGAACTGGCCGCGGCCGGCGGCGACCGCGCCTCAGCCGGCCGCCGGTCCGACACCCGCTCCGAACTCACCGCGGCCGAGCGCGTCGGCGAGCGCCGGCGCGTCTTCCAGTCCTGCGTGCCGGCTGACTACCCCGACTCCTGGGGCATCGAGAACGTGGCCGTCGCCCCCCGGCACCGGGGCACGGGCGTCACCGACGCCCTGTTCGCCCACGCCCTGGAGCTGGGGCGGCGGCGCGGGCACGAACACGCGCAGATCCTCTGCCTGGACGGCAATGCCCGCGCCCAACGCGCCTGGGAGCGCAACGGCTTCGAGGTGCGCGCCGAGTACCGCGGCCGGCGGTTCGCCTCGCTGTTCGGCTGCCCCGGCCTCAAGCTCCTGGTGCGGGAGTACTGACGGGATCGCCGATCGGAGACGTCGCCCCCGCCAGCACGAGCGTCGCCCAGATCAGCCGCTCCAGATCCGTCGCGGAGACGTCGTCCCCGGTCACCAGGTGGCGCAGCGCCAGCCCGTCGAAGCCCTCCAGAAAGAAGCGGGCGAGGGCCGGCGGCTCCGTGGCCAGCGGCCGTTCGGCCCGCTCGGCGACCTCCGCGATCAGCCCCGCCGCCGTCGCCTCCAGATCGCGCTGATGGCGGCGGAGCACCTCGGTCAGCTCGGGGTTGCGCAGCGCGTACGTGGTGAGCTCGATGAACAGGAGGTACCGCCCCGGCTGTTCACGCAGCCCCCGCCACAGCGCCCGGGCCATCAGCCGCAGCGACTCCTCGAAGTCGCCGCCGGCCGGGGCCGCCCCCCGTACCCGCTCCACCAGCTCGAAGGTCAGCTGCTCGATGACGGCCCGGTACAGATCGCGCTTGGTGCCGAAGGTGTAGTGCACCGTCGCCTGGGCGACGCCCAGCTCGGCCGCGATGGCGCGGGTGCTCCCGGCGTCGACCCCCTCGCGGGCCATCAGCTCGATTGCCGCCTGGACGAGTTGGGGGCGCCGCTCGGCGGCGGGGACATGGGCCATGGCACCAGAGTATCGACTCGGTCGAGCGGCTTTCTCAAGCGACCGAATCACTTGACTTTGTCAGTCGACCAAGTCAAGCATGGGGAGGGTCGGAGACAGCTGGCGCCCACGGGAGGCACCCTGATGGCCGTACTTCTCTATCGACTGGCCCGGTGGTGCCACCGGCGCCGCGGGACGGTGCTGGCCGTCTGGCTCGTGCTGCTGATCGCGGTGGGCGGGGCCGCGGCGGCCTTCGCCGGGAAGACCACCGACGAGTTCCGGGTGCCGGGCACCGAGGCCCAGACCACGCTGGACCGCATCGCGGACCGGCTGCCGGAGTACGCCAACGCCTCCGCCCAGGTGGTGTTCGCCGCGCCGGCCGGCGAGCAGGTGGCCACCCCCGAGCGGCGGGCGGCGATCGAGTCCGCCGCCGCGGCCATCAGCGGGGCGAAGGGCGTCGTCGCGGTCGTCGAGCCGTTCGGCGCCGGGGCGGTCTCCGAGGACGGCCGGATCGCCTTCGCCCAGGTCGTCTTCGACGAGAAGCTGACCGACCTCGGGGAGGGGCCGCGGGACGCCGTGCGCGAGGCCGGCGGCACCGCCCGCGCGGCCGGCCTGCAGGTCGAGTTCGGTGGCGACGCCTACACCCCGACCGTGGAAGTGGAGGGCGGGGAGGCCATCGGCGTCGGCGTCGCCGTGCTCGTGCTGCTGATCACCTTCGGATCGCTGGTGGCCGCCGGGCTCTCCATGGCCACCGCCCTCGTCGGGGTCGGCGTCGGCATGGCCGGGCTGCTCGCGCTCACCGGCGCGTACGACATCATCTCCACCGCGCCCGTGCTCGCACTGATGATCGGGATGGCGGTCGGCATCGACTACGCGCTGTTCATCGTCTCCCGGCACCGGCAGAACCTCGCCCAGGGAATGGAGCCGCGGGAGGCCGCCGCACGGGCGAACGGCACCGCCGGCAGCGCGGTGATCTTCGCCGGTACGACCGTGGTGGTGGCGCTGGCCGGGCTGGCCGTGGCCGGGGTGCCGTTCCTCACCGTGATGGGGCTCTCCGCCGCCGGAGCGGTGATCATCGCCATGCTGGTCGCCGTCACCCTGCTGCCCGCGCTGCTCGGCCTGGCCGGCCGCTCGGTCGACCGGCTGCGCGTGCCGGGGCTGGGGCCGGGGCGGCGCGGGGCCCGGCGCGCGCGGGGCGGGCCGGCGATGGGCGAGCGCTGGGTGCGCCAGGTGGTCCGGCGCCCGGTGATCGCGCTGCTCGTGTGCCTGGTGGGCATCGGCGCGGTGGCCGTGCCCGCCAAGGATCTGCGGCTGGGGCTGCCCGGCAATGGCTCGTACGCCGAAAGCACCACCGCGCGCAGGGCGTACGACCTGGTCAGCGAGGGGTTCGGGGCGGGTTTCAACGGTCCGCTGGTGGCCGTGGCCGACGCCGCCGAGGCGGGACCCGAACAGGCCGGGCAGGCCGTGCGGCAGGTCGCGGACCGGCTGGGCCGGCTGCCCGGGGTCGCCACCCTGCTGCCACCCTCGTTCGACAGGAGCGGCACGCTCGCGGCGATCCCCGTCATTCCGGCCGGCGGGCCCGACTCGCGGGCGACCGAGGATCTGGTGGCGGACATCAGGGACCAGCGCGGGGAGCTCGCGGCGTCCGGGGTGGACCTCACGGTCACCGGCACCACGGCGGCCAACATCGATGTGTCGCGGAAGCTCGGCGAGGCGCTGCCGCCGTTCGTCGCCGTGATCGTCGGGATCTCGCTGCTGCTGCTGGCGCTCGCCTTCCGCTCGCTGCTGGTGCCCCTCAAGGCCGTCGCCGGCTTCCTGCTGAGCATCGCCGCCTCCACCGGCGCGGTGGTCGCCGTCTACCAGTGGGGCTGGCTCACCGACATCGTCCCGGTGCCGAAGGTGGGGCCGGTGGTGAGCTTCCTGCCGATCCTGCTGATCGGCGTGCTCTTCGGCCTGGCCATGGACTACGAGCTCTTCCTGGTCTCCCGGATGAAGGAGGAGAGCGCCCGGGGCGCGAAGCCGAAGCAGGCGGTGATCACCGGCTTCAGCAACGGCGCGCGCGTGGTGACGGCGGCCGCCCTGATCATGATCTCGGTCTTCGCGGGCTTCGCCTTCGGCCCGGACCCGATCGTGCAGCCCATCGGCTTCGCGCTGGCGGTGGGCGTGATCATCGACGCGTTCGTCGTCAGGATGACGCTGGTGCCGGCGGTGATGGCGCTGCTGGGGCGGGCTGCGTGGTGGTTCCCGCGCTCCCTGGACCGGGTCGTGCCCGACGTGGACATGGAGGGCGAGCGGCTCGCCGCGCGGCTGCGGGCCTCCGGGGGGACGGTGGGGGTGACCCTGGAGAAGGCCGCCGAACGGCGGGGCGGGGCAGGTCCGTTCGCAGGCGACCCGTACGAGCAGGGCTCGGGCGGGGCGGGCCCGCACGAGGAGGGCCCGTACGAGGAGGGCTCGCGCGAGGCGGGGCAGCGGGGGGCCGTCCGTTGATCCGGTGCGCTGCCCGGCCCGGGTGCCGTACGGGGCCCCGGGCCGGGCTCGGGTCACCCGGCGGGCGCGGTGCGGGCCGGCGCTCCGGCCGCGACGGTCCAGGATCGCAGGCCGCCCTTGGCGAGCACCTCCGGGAGGTCGGCGAACACGTCGGACTCCTCGATGTGGTGCACCCCGGCGGGCAGCCCGCCCCCGTACACCCGAGCCGCCACCTCGGCCGCCACCAGGCCCGTGAAGCGGGACTGAGAACTCGCGGTCAGGGCCCGCGCGGCGTGCCGGCCGCGGTGGTGGGCGTCGGCCCGGACCACGAACTCCTCCCCGCCGGTGTGGAATCGGCCGAAGCCGGCGACGAGGGCGTCCTCCAGCCCAGCCGACCGCGCGGCCGCGAACGCACCGGCCCGGCGCAGCCCGAAGAGCAGGCCGGTGAGCGGGCCGGAGTCCAGCCCCAGCCGGGTGGTGACCCGGGGCACGCCGAGGGTGCGGCGCAGCGTGTACTGGTCGGAGAAGGGGAACGGGTGCAGGGTGCGCGGGCCCCGGACGGGGCCCATGCCGATCCGCAGCGGGCGGTCCGGCCCCGCTCCCACGTCGGCCAGCCGGCCCACGGTCCAGCGCACCGCGTCCCGGCCGTGGGCCTCCCCGGTGCCCAGCAGCACGGAGAGGTCGATGCGGTCGGCGCCACCGAGGTCGTCATGCACCCGGCGGGCCAGGAGATTGGTCAGCCCCGGGGCGACCCCGACGCTGAGCACCGCGGCGGCCCCCCGGGCCCGCGCCCGGCCGTCGTGCCCCTCCACCTCCGCGACCATCCGGTGGGTGGCCGTGACGTCGACCAGGTCGACGCCGTGGTCGAACAGCAGCCCGGCCGGGTGCTCCTCGGGGGTGCGCGGCTCCACCGCGAGGATCACGAGGGACACCCCCTCCAGCGCCCGGCGCAGTGACGCCGGATCGCCGAGATCGACCCGTGCCGCCAGCAGCGCCCCGCCGCTGTCGGCGGCCAGCCGCGCGGCCCGCCCGCCGTCCCGGCCGGCCACGACCACCTTTCCGGGCAGCCGTTCGGCCAGCGCGCGGGCGGTGTGCCGGCCCACGGCGCCGTATCCGCCGAGGACCAGCACCCGGCCCCCGCGCGGCTCGCTCACTTCTGTTAACTCCTTCATGACCCCATGAGAACAATAAAGCGGCCGGTACGCCAGGCGAATCAATCATGGATCGATTAATTCCGCGCTACCGGCACGTAAATCGATCATTCGACGGCGCGATTCGACGACACGATTACGACGGCTTAAAACGGCGCATGCGTGACCCTCGTCACCCGCCGGGTGCCAATTTTTTCTTGACTGGGCCGCGACCAACCCTGAATGATGGCGATGAACCAGGGTGCGCAGGACCACGCCCGAAAAGCATGGACCGATCACGGGGGACGCACGGGTGACCAACGGGGGACATATGCACCACAGCATCGACTAGATCACACGCTTTCACCCGCCGGGGCACCCGGCGGACGCTTCTCGGCCATCGGCCGAATGCCGGCCATTTGTTGTGAATCCGCAGCCCAGACGCGTGCGCCCACCGTTGTGCGCACAGCGCGGCACCCCAGGCGGACCATTGGCCGAGCCACCCTTTCCATGAGCGCCACGCGTCGGACCCGCCATGCCCCGACGCGCTCTCCGCGGCGTTCCAGGCGTTTTCACGCTTCGCCTTCGCAGGTCCGCCGCGGCACGCTCGAAAGGCTTTTCATGGCATTTTACCTATCCGGTAGAACGGAGGCGACACACCGTGCCCGCCCACGCTCCACAAGGCCCGGATCACCATTTCATCATTCTTTCCATCGGCAAGCACCCCGCCTTCCACGCGGCGGTTGCCCGCGCGCTCGCCGACCTGACGAACGGCTCGTCGCGACACCTCGTGGGGGATTTCGAAGGGCCTGTTGAAGGAGATCTCGAAGGGGCCGGCGAAAAGAATCCGGCCGGCCCCCGGGAAAGCTATGCGCAGATTTTGGGGAAGTCTTTGCGCTTTCTCGACCGGGCGCTCCCGGCGGCCGTCGTCCACCTCGTCACCGCGGACACCGCCCGGGCCGCCGGACGTGCCGTGCGCGCCCTGCCGCCACCGGACGCGGGCGCCTCCGTGCCGCTGGTGCTCGTCGACGTGGAGGGGGCCGGGCTGAGCGCCGACCCCTTCGACCGCTCGCTCCCGGAGGCCCTCGCCGCTCTCGCGGAGGAGCTTCCCGAGCCCCTGAGGGTCACGCTCTCCGCCCACGGCACCCTCGCCTACACCGACCCCGCGTCGGCCGCGCACCCCACGCCCGACGCCGTACAGGTGCTGGTGGCCCGCCCCTTCTCCGTGCGCCGGCTGCCGGCCGACGACTGGGTGCTCTCCGCCGACGTCATCTGCGCGTTCACCGACCACGTCCAACTGCGACACGGCGGCTCCGCCCTGCGCGCCGCCACCCGGACCGGCCGCTCGGTGCTCGCCGCCGCGCTGCACGCCTTCCTCGGCCGGCAACCCGGCGGCGACCGGTGGGGGTTGCACTACTACACCGGCTCGGTGGTCTCCGGCACCATCGCCGACCTCGACCGGTTGGCCACCGCCTCCGGCAACCCGGTGCTGCGCGGCCCCAGCGAACACAGCCTGGCCTGCGGCGCGCTGGCCCGCTGGCAACTGGACGGGGCACCGTTCCTGATCGTCGTCACCAGCGGCATGGTCGACGAGTTCCGCGGCACGCTGGCCAACCTGCGGGACGCACGGGCCCGCGGCTTCATCCTGTGCGCCGAGACGCCGTCGAACGCCTGGTTCCCCTTCCAGGGCACCACGCACGCCGCCGAGGACGCCCGCGCCGTGTTCGCCGCCCGGGGCGTCCCGTGCGTCCACCTCGACGACCCCGGCCGCCTCGCGGAAGGCCTCAAGGAGGCGTACGCCGCCTACCACGCCGGGCGCGGTCCCGTCGTGCTGCTCGCCACGCCGGCCGTGCTCGACACGGCGATCGGCACGGCGGCCGAGGCAGCGAGGGGCGAGGCGGCGACGGGCGGCGCGGCAGCGGGCGGCGCGGCAGCGCTCAACCGGCCCGAGGACGTCCGGCCCCGCCACACCCCCGTCCAGGTAACCGAGAGCGCCTTGGAGCCCGTGCGCCGGCTCGTCAACAACGAGCCCGCACGGCTGCTCTGGCAGTGCGGCCACCTCGGCGCCGAGGAGTCCGACCTGGTCCACGACATCGCCGCACGGGCCGGCATCGGCCTGGCCGACTCGCTGACCCGGCCGGGCACCGTCGCCCGCCACCGCCGCGGTTCGGTGGTCCCGGAGTACCTCGGCACGCTGGGCATGTACGCCTTCTCCGCCCGGGTCCACTCCTATCTGCACGAGGGCGGCCGGCTGCGCCCCCGCACCGAGCAGGCGCTGTTCTTCCTCAAGAGCCGGATCGGCGAGGCCGCCACACCGTTCTCGCCCCGGGTGCTCGCCCGCCGGCTGCGCATCGTGCAGATCACCCACGAGCGGGAGCACCTGGCCCCGTTCGCCGACCACCCCGTGCACGCCGACGCGCTCGCGTTCCTCAGGGCCGTACGGGAGGGCCTGGACGTCGACCCGCGGGTGCTCGCGGGCCGCCGGGAGGCCATCGTGCGGGCCCGGGACAGCGTCTCGGACGTCCTGCACCGGCTGCCGGTGCTGCCGATGAGCGCCAACTACTTCTTCCGCCGGCTCCACGACGTCCTGGACGAGCTCATCACCGCCGACGGTTACACCTATACCGGGGTGTTCGACGTCGGCCGCGGCGGCCTGTCCGCCATCCGCAACCTGCCCAGGACCGGCCCCGGGTTCTCCGGCTGGTACGGCAGGGCGCTGATGGGCGACGCGCTGCAGGCCGTCCCCGCCCTCGCGCTCACCCGCGACGACAACGTCCTCGCCTTCGTCGGGGACGGCGCGTCCGCCCTGGTGCCCGACATCCTGCCCACGCTGATCCAGCAGTCCGCGCTGCACGGCCGGCCGCTGCGCCGCAATGTGACCGTCTTCCGGCTGATCGACGGCGGCCACTCCGTCATCCGCACGTACCACGAGGGCCGTACGGGGGCGGAGGCCAGCCGGCAGACACAGGTGCTGCACCTCCTGGAGCCGGAGTGGACCCGCGTCCACGGCCCGCTCACCGTGCGGCACCGCCATCTCACCGACGCGGGGCGCGCCGATCTGCGCGGCTGGCTGCGGGAGGGGTCCACCGTCACGATCTGCTCGGTCCCGCTCTCCCACAACAACGAGGGCGACGGGCTGAGCCTGCTGTCCTCGCTCGGCTGGCAGCGCGACGAACTGCCCGAGCTGACCTTCGCCATGGCCCACGCGCACCGGGAAGCCCCCGGGGGCGGCTGAGCCGCGCCACCGTGCCGCCGCCCCACCGCCCCACCGCGTCTCCTCACGTCCGTCCCGAACGGAGTCCTTCTGTTGTCCGTGACCTTCGGCTTCCTCGCCCATCCGATCAGCCCCGGGCACCGCAATCAGGTCCGCGGCCTCGACCTGCTGACCCGCCTGTACGACGACCACCGGGGCGCCACGCCGCCCCCGACCACCCGCCACCACGTCCCCGTACCCCTGCTGTCCTCGGTCACCTCGCTCACCGGCGCCGTGTGCACCGGAGAGGTGCGCCAGCTTCCCTACACCGCCGAGCAGTTGCTGCGACGCCCCACCACCGCGCGCCATCTCGTCGTCGAGGAGGTCACCGCGCTGCGCGAGGAGGCGAGCGCCCGGCTCGTGGGCCTGGGCGGAGCCACCTCTATCGTCGGCGACCGCGGCGTCTGGACGGCCGGGCGCGTCGGGGTGCCGGTCACCAGCGGCAACTCCCTGACGGTGTACGCCGCCCACCAGGAGTTGTGGCACGCCGTGCGGCTGCTCGACCTGGTGCCCGAGCGGACCCGGGTCGCCGTCGTCGGCTACCCCGGCTCCATCGGGCTGGCCGTCGCCCGGCTGCTGCTGGCCGACGGCTTCGCGCTCGACCTGGTGTGCCGGCGCGCCGCCCGCTCCACCGAGGGGCTGCTGCGCCATCTCGACCCGGACCACCGCGAGCGGGTGCGGCTCGTCGACGACGTCGCCGACTGCGCGGCGGGCACCCTGCTGTTCGTCACCGCCTCCTCGGTGGGCGGTGTGATCGACCCGGAGGCGCTGCGGCCGGGCTCGGTGGTGATCGACGTGGCGCTGCCGCGCGACGTCACCGGCCCGCCGCGGCCCGGCAGCGACGTCGTGGTGATCGACGGCGGCCTGGTGAGCGCCGTGGCCGGGGTGCGGATCGGCGACGGCACGCTGCCGAGCCCGGCCCAGCAGCTCAACGGCTGCCTCGCGGAGACGATCGTGCTCGCCCTGGAGGGCCGCGCCGAGTCGTTCTCGCTCGGGCGGGAACTGGACCTGGAGCGGGTGCGCACCATCGGCGCGCTGGCCGCCCGCCACGGCTTCCTTCCCACGCCGCCGGCGTCGTACGGGCGCGTGCTGGCCGAAGCGGACATCGAGCGGCTGAGCGGATACCACCGGGGGCGGCGGACCGCGGCGGGCAGCGGTTCCGGCGGCCCGGCCGGCGCATCGCTCGCCGCCGGGGCCGGTGAGCCGGTCGACGCCGAGGGCGCCGGGTCCGGGGAGCCGCTCGCCGCCGGGGCCGGCGCGTCACCGACAGCCGAGACCGGCCTCACCCCGCGCCGCTTCGCCCGGCACATCAACCCGCCGATGGCCCGGCTGTTCGCCGCCCACGGCCTGGACCGGGTGTTCACCGGCGGCCGCGGCACCACGCTGACCACGGCCGACGGCACCGAGTACCTCGACTTCGTGGCCGGCTACGGATGCCTCAACCTCGGCCACAACCACCCCGAGGTCACCGCCCGGCTGCGCGCGTTCCTCGACGCCGGCACGCCCACCTTCGTCCAGTACGTCTCCATGCCGACGCGGGCCGCCGAGCTCGCCGAGCGGCTCAGCGCCGTCTCCCCCGGCCGGCTGGAGCGGGTCTTCTTCAGCAACTCCGGCACGGAGGCGGTGGAGGCGGCGCTCAAGCTGGCCCGCGCCGGCACCGGCCGCACCCGGCTCGTGTACGCCGAGAACAGCTACCACGGCAAGACGCTGGGCGCGCTGTCGGTGACCGGCCGGCAGGGGCACCGCGCCCGGTTCGCGCCCCTGCTCCCGGACACGGCGGCGGTCCCGTACGGGGATCTGTCGGCCCTGGAGCGGGAGATCACGGGCGCCGCCGCGTTCATCGTGGAGCCGGTGCAGGGCGAGGGCGGGGTCGTCCTGCCCCCGGAGGGCTATCTGCGGGCCGCGCGGGAGCTGTGCCGGCGGGCGGGGGCGGCGTTCGTCCTGGACGAGATCCAGACCGGGCTGGGCCGCACCGGGGCGCTGTTCGCCGCCGACCACGACGGCCTGGAGCCCGACATCCTGTGCCTGGCCAAATCGCTCTCCGGCGGGCTGGTGCCGATCGGGGCCACGCTGTGCCGGTCGGAGCTGTGGGACGCGGCGTACGGCAGCTCCGACCGCGCCATGCTGCACTCCTCGACGTTCGGCGGCGGCAACTTCGCGGCCGTCGCGGGGCTGGCCACGCTGGACGTGCTGACCGGGCGGAACCTCCCGGAGCACGCCCGCAAGGTCGGGGAGCACCTGCGCGCCCGGCTGCGCGAGGTCACGGCCCCGTACGGCTTCGTCAAGGAGGTGCGGGGCGTCGGGCTGATGACCGCCGTCGAGTTCGACGGCGACTTCTCGGGCGCGGCCGCGGCCTTCTCCGAGGAGGTGCTCACCCGCTTTCCCGGCGATCTCCGCGCGCTGGTGGACTGGCTGCCCGACGACCTGCGCGGCGCGCTGTCCCACGCCGGCCGGACGCTGGAAACCACCCTCGGCGACCTGATGTGCCTGCGCTTCGTCGGCAGCCTCGCCCGCGACCACCGGATACTCACCTTCGTCACCGCCAACCAGAACCGGGTGCTGAGGATTCAGCCGCCGCTCGTGCTGGAGACGGCGGAGGCGGACCGCTTCGCCGACAGTGTCGCCGCCGTCTGCGCGGGGCTGGCGCTCCACGCGGACCTGGGGGCCTGGCGGCCGGCGGCCTCGTGAGCACGCCGTACGGGCCCGGGCCCGGCATCGCTTCCCATGGCTTCCCACGGCTTCCACGACTTCTTCGACCCGACCGCGGCGACCGCGACGAACACGGCGCCCGCATCAACCGCATCGACCGTCTCGACCGACCCTGGAAGGACACCACGGTGAGCACCGTTCTTCAGCAGCAGATCGTGAACTATCTGGTGGACCGGCTCGGCCTGCTTCCCGAGGAGATCACCCCGCAGGCCCGCTTCAAGGAGGATCTGGAGCTCGACTCGCTCGACATGGTGGAACTGGTCTCCCTCATGGAGGGGGAGCTCCAGGTGGAGGTGAGCGACAGCGCCGCAGAGCGGCTGAAGTCGCTGGCGGACGTGGTGTCCTACCTGGAGGAGCGGGGCGCCGGCGCCGGCGAGGACCCCGCCGCCGGGACGGGCACCGCGGACCGGGCCGGAGCGGACGCGGCCGGCCGGGGCGACGCCGAGGCGGCCGCGTGAGGGAGCGCCGGGTCGTCGTGACCGGGCTCGGCCCGGTGACCGCCGTGGGCGTGGGGGCCAAACGGTTCCACGCCGGCCAGCTGGAGGGCCGCGGCGGCGTGCGGACCATCAGCCGCTTCGACGCCTCCGGGCTGCCGGTCCGGATCGCCGCCGAGGTCGACCTGCCGCCGGAGCTGGAGCTCTCCCCGCGGGAGGTCCGGGCCACCGACCGGACCACGCGGCTCGCCGCCGCGGCGGCCGAACTGGCCCTCGTGGACAGCGGACTGGACCTGGCGGCCGAGGACCCGTCCCGGATCGGCGTGTCCATCGGCTCGGGCGCGGGCGGCTCGGAGACCACCGAGCGCAATCTGCGTGTCCTCTACGACAGCGGCGGCCGCTCGGGGCCGTCCGCCCGCTTCATCCCCGCGTCGATGGTCAACAGCTCCGCGGCCTGGATCGGCATCCGGTATGGGCTCACCGGCCCCTGCGTCGCCTCCGTGAGCGCCTGTGCCTCGGGCGCGGACTCCCTGGTCGCGGCCCACCAGATGATCGTCACCGGCGAGGCCGACGTCGTCCTGGCCGGAGGCACCGAGGCGCCGCTCGTGGGGCCGATGGTGGCCGGGTTCGCCAAGATCCGGGCACTGTCGACTCGCAACGACGAGCCGGAGCGGGCCGGCCGCCCCTTCGCTGCCGACCGGGACGGCTTCGTCCTCGGAGAGGGCGCGGCGGTCCTGGTCCTGGAGGAGGCCGGCCACGCGGCCGCCCGGGGCGCCGTGCCGCTCGCCGAGTTCCTCGGCTACGGGCGGTCCTCGGACGCCTTCCACGTCACCGCTCCGCGTCCGGACGGGGCAGGGGCCGCCCGGGCGATCACGGCGGCGCTGGACATGGCCGGGCTCGCCCCCGGGGACGTCTCGCACGTCAACGCCCATGGCACGGGCACGACCTTCAACGACGAGGCGGAGGCCCGGGCGCTGCACCGCGCGCTGGGCGAGGCCGCCGGCCGCGTTCCGGTCACGGCCACCAAGTCCCTCACCGGGCACACCCTGGGGGCGTCGGGCGCGATCGAGGCGGTGGCCGCCGTCCAGGCCCTCACGCACGACGTGATCCCGCCCACGGCGAACCAGGAGAGCCCGGACCGGGCCCTGGGCCTGGACGTGGTCGCGGGCGCGCCCCGGGAGGCACGGGTGGACGCGGTCCTCTCCCACTCCTTCGCCTTCGGCGGCCACAACGTAGTGCTCGCCCTCGCCCGCCCACTGACGCGATCCCGTCCCTCCAGTCGCTTCGGAGCCTACGAGAATCAGCCATTCCGCTCATAACCGGAGGTCCGCATTCACGACGTTTTTTCTCTTCGGCCTTTTGTATAGGCCCAGTTCACGCGGTCCGGCGTGTCGGCGCAAAGGCGTCGGCCGCCGGGCCGTTTTTGCGCCACCCGGCCATCGGCGCCGAAAAAAGCATCTTTATCGAACCTTTGCCCAGTGCATAGGGTTCAGCAGCCGTACCTCGGCCGCAGCACCGCAGCCCGGCCCGCCCTCGTACGAGCACCGCGCACCACGCACCGCGAGCACCGCGCACCGCGCACACCCCGCACCGCGTACGCACCGAGCGACACCGAGCGAGCACATAACGAAAGAGGCATGTCCCGTGGCCGATGAGCAGGTAAGACGCGCACAGCGATTCGTGAACACCACCTATGGCGCCGCCATCGGCATGAAGGTGGACGAGAACGGGAAAACGGGCTGGGACACCATGTACGCCCTGACCCGTGCGCTCCAGTACGAGCTGGGCATCTCCCCGCTGTCGAACAGCTTCGGCCCCGGCACGCTCGCCGCGCTGACCACCAAATTCCCGAAGCTCAACGCCTCCACCGTGCCGTCGGCCAATTTCTGCATGATCATTCAGTCGGCCCTGTACTGCAAGGGCTACGACGGCGGCGACATCGACGGGAAGTACAACTCCCGCGTGGCGTCCTCGATCAGCGCCCTGAAGCGGGACATGGGCGTCGATCTCGCCTTTCCCGGCGGCGATCTGACGCCCAAGGTCTTCAAGGGTCTGCTCAACATGGACGCCTATGTCACCGTCAACGGCGGCGCGGAGAGCATTCGCGAGGTGCAGCGCTGGCTCAACGGCCGCTATGTGAACCGCCGGGACTTCGCCATCATCCCGTGCGACGGCCACAATTCCCGCGATGTCTCCAAGTCCATGCTGCTGGCGATCCAGTACGAGCTGGGCATGGCCGACGGCACCGCGAACGGCGTGTTCGGCCCCGGGACCCAGGCGGGCCTGCGCGAGCACACCCTCTACCTCCAGTCGCGCGGCACCTGGGTGTCCCTGTTCTCCGCGGCCATGATTCTCAACAAGCGGCCCATCTCCTTCGCCGGCACCTTCAACGGCGAGGTCGCCGACGCCGTACGCGCCTTCCAGTCGTTCACCAAGCTCCCGGTGACCGGCAACGGCGACTTCCAGACGTGGGCCTCCCTCCTCGTCTCCTACGGCGATCAGTCGCGCAAGGGCGAGGCCTGCGACGGCGTCACCAAGATCACCCCGGCGCGCGCCAAGGCCCTGAAGGCGGAGGGCATCACCTACGTCGGCCGCTATCTCACCAACCCCAGCGCCACCAAGCTGCCGGAAAAGGCCATTCAGCCCGGCGAGCTCCAGGTCATCGCCGAGAACGGGCTGCGCTGCTTCCCGATTTACCAGACCTACGGCCGCGACGCCTCGGACTTCGGCTACGCCGCGGGAAACGCCGCCGGCCTGGCCGCCGTCAACGCCGCCCAGGACCACGGATTCAAGAACGGCGCGCGCATCTTCTTCGCCGTCGACTTCGACGCCCTGGACCATGAGATAACCAATAACGTCCTGCCCCACTTCAAGGGCATCCAGGACGCGATGGCGAATTCCGGGAACCCGTATCGCATCGGGGTCTACGGCCCCCGCAACGTCTGCACCCGCGTCGGCGAGGCCGGGCACTCCACGGCCAGCTTCGTCTCCGACATGTCCTCCGGGTTCTCCGGCAACTACGGCTACCCGCTGCCCGCCGACTGGGCCTACGACCAGATCGTCACCCGCTGGGTCGGCTCCGGCGACGGGGCGATCGAGATCGACAACAACATCGCCTCCGGGCGGGACATCGGCGAGAACTCTTTCAACAAGCCGCGCGGCATGGTCCCCGACGTGCGCTTCGACGGCCGCTTCCTGAACGCCCTGCACGACGACATCGGCAAGTACATGCAGTCGATCGGCTTCCCGAACGACGGCGGCAACCGGATCTTCACCCACACCCAGTGCTTCGAGACGGTCCTCGCCCAGGACCAGCTCATCACCCAGCTGTCGAACCAGTACGCCATGCGGAAGGCCCTCATCCAGACCTCCACGTACTGGGAGATGCGCCACTACGACCTCGTCGACCAGGCCGTCGACCACGCGGTGGCGTACTACCACACCGGCGTCGGCGGCGGCATGACGCCGAAGCGCGACTCGTCCACGGGCATCGCGCAGATCAGCGGCGAGGTCGGCATCCGCGCCTGGAACCACTGCATCGACAAGGGCCACGTCTCCGGCACGAAGCTCGACCCGGCCAAGGACGCCGACATCTGGACCATGTGGCAGAAGGTCAACAAGGACCACGCGCACGCGGTCCGGACCGTGGCGCTGATCCACCTGTGGGGCGCGGCCGGCAAGCCCGGTGGCAGCAACCCGCCCGCGGGCGAGACCACCCTGCGGTCCATGCGCCTGGACTACACCGAGCTGGAGGTCTTCGAGGTGCTCCGCCGCTACCAGGGCTGGGGCAACGAGGCGGAGGAGCACGCCGGCAAGCGGATGGCGCTCTACCACACCTTCGAGAAGTACAACGGCATCGTCCGCAACCTGTGAGCGCGGCCCGATGAGCAACAGCGGGCCGAACGTCCTCCTGACCCTGCTGGTCCCCCTGATCGGGCTGGCCGTCGCCGGCGCGTTCGCGGTGTACGGCTGCTCCACCCTCGCCCGGCACGGCGTCCGGCGCTCCGGGGCGGGGCCCGTGCTCCGCGGCCTCGCCGGCCTCGCCGCCGCGGCGTCGGCCGCCGTGTACGTGTGGGGCGCCGGCCACCTGGTCATGGACGAGTCCATGCTCGCCCAGGCGTGCCGGGCCGCGCTGGGGCCGGAGCGGGCGGCGGCCGTCGACGGCTACGAGGTCTCGTACCTCCCCCCGCGCCTCGGCTGCCGGGCGGACGGCGACGTCCTCCACGCCACCACCGCCGTCCCCGGCTACGTCAACCCCGCCTGGGTGGGGCTGGCGCTGGCCGCCGTCGCGCTCGGCGTCCTCGCGGGCCTCGCATCGGAGTACCGCACCCGGGCACATCTCAGGAAAGAGAGCTCCAGTTGAACACGTCGCAGACTCCGCAGAACCCGTCCGCCGCGCAGGGCCCGTCCCTCGCGCAGGGCTCGCAGACCCCGGGCGCCTCGCAGGCCCCCGGCGCCTCGGAAGCCCCGCGCGCCTCACACCTGTCCCGCCGTACGGTGCTCGCCCGCGCCGCCGTGATCACCGGTGCGGCGATCGCCGTCTCGCTCCCCGCCTCCCAGTTCCTGACCGGCCGGGCGCACGCGGCCGGTCAGGACCCGATTCCGGCGGAGGTCAGAGAGGCCGTACGGCGGGCCCAGGAGCGCCAGAAGCGCGTGCTGACCGGCACGCCCTCGCACAACGGCTGGGAGATGGAGCGGGTCGCCGACGACGGCGGCTCGATCTTCACCCGCCCCGTGCCCGGCACCCCGCTGGCCGGCGTCGCGGTGCGCATGGGCGATGTCGAGACCGTCCTCGTCCATGTCATCCGCCGTTTCCACTACGAGGTGGAGGAGCTCCGCCGGGGCGACGTGGTCGGCTGGCGCTCCCCGGGCACCGTGCGCAAGGGTCTGCCGGAGTCCAACCAGGCGTCCGGCACGGCCGTGCAGATCCGCCCCGGCCACTACCCCTCCGGCGCCCGCGGCGGCTTCACCCCGCTCCAGCTGGTGGTGATCCGCGACATCCTCGCCGAACTCCGGGGCGTCGTGCGCTGGGGCGGCGACGACCGCAAGCCGGACGAGGCCCTGTTCTCCATCGACGTCAAGCCCGGCGACGCCCGCCTGGCGACGGTGGCGGCCACCCTGCGCGCCTGGTCCGAGAGCCCCGCCCACGGCGCCGGCACCCCCGTCGACATCACGTCCCCCGAGCGCCGCGAGGCGGCGAAGTCGCTGCGATCGCGCCAGTCCCCTGCGGCGTAACAACCACAACCAAACGGGCCACAGGAGCACTCTCGAAAGAGTGAGACGCGTACGCCGTTGACGTCGCCCGCAGGGGGCGCGGGAGACGATCGCCGCAGATGCCTCCCCACGTACGGGGAGGCACGGCGTACGACTCGGGAGAAGAACATGTTCAAGAAGAGCCTTGCCTGCGCGGCTGCCGTCGCGGCGTTCATGGCGGTCGGTGCCGCCTCCACCGCCGCCCACGCCTGCGACCACAAGGAGCGCGGCTACAAGGAGCGCGGCTACATCGCCGGCGCCGCCTGGGGCGGTGGCAAGCACCAGGACCTCAGAACCGCCTCGGGCACCGGCATCTACAGCGGCGCCGGCCACCACGGCGCGTTCCTCGCCGGGAAGCACTACGGCACCGGCAAGCACTACGGCAAGCGCTGAACGATCGCGGCCACGTGATGAGACCCCTGCCCTTAGGGCAGGGGTCTCTCATTGTGTCGTGGGGCTTGTGCCGTTCCGGGCTTGTGCCGTGCGGGGCGTGTGCCGTGCGGGGCCTGTGCCGTTCGGGAACGTCGACGGGTGAGGTCCCGGGTCCGTCGGTGAACGGCGTTCCGTGGGCCACGGAAAAGCCCGCGGAAAAGCGGAACGCCGGGGCCGCTGAATGGGACAGCGGCCCCGGCGTTCGCCGTAGTGCCTCATCTACCGCCGGAGCGACGGGACTCAGTCGATGACCGCGCCGAGGATGGGCAGCGCCGGAGCGCCCGAGTCGTCACTGACCTTCGACTTCTCGCGGATCTCGTTGCACTGGAACGCACGAGCCTGGTCCAGGAGCTCGATGGTGAGGATGTCGACGTCCTGGATGGTCGGGCAAACATCGCGGATGATCTCGATGTTCTGCGAGTAGTGACCGTGCACCTCATCGTTGGCCATAGCCGGCGTGGCCGTCATGCCGGTAGCGGCCAGCGTCAGCATCGAGCCGGCGAGAATCTTCTTTCGGTTCACGGGAAAGCGCCTTCCTTGCGTCCGGTAGCTGCGACGCTTAGTGGTGAGCGTCGACGGTTTCTCTAACTTCGGGCCCGCCGCCTTGGTTTCGATCGGAAATACGCGTTCACCCCTTTGCAGCAACACATTTCCCCGGATACGTCCGGAGAAATGGAGCGGAAAAGCCGATGGGCCCCGAGCGGCGGTGATCGCCGGCTCGGGGCCCATCCCCTCGATGAGGGAGTTCTACCGGCGCACCACCTGGCCGAGGAGCGGCAGCGCCGGAGCGCCGGAGTCGTCACTGACCTTCGACTTCTCGCGGATCTCGTTGCACTGGAAGGTGCGGGCCTCGTCCAGGACCTCGATGGTGAGGATGTCGATGTCCTGGATGGTCGGGCAGATGTCCCGAATGATTTCGATGTTCTGCGAGTAGTGGCCGTGGGCCTCGTCGTTGGCCATAGCCGGCGTCACGGTCATGCCGGTAGCGGTCAGCGTCAGCATGGAACCGGCGACAAGCTTCTTCACACCCATGGTGTGGACCTTCCTTGCGTCTGTGGGCATCTCCCGGTGAGTGCGCCAGCACCAACAAGAACGGGCCGCTCCTTCCCGGGTTCCTCCAGAAGGCTCACAATCACTCGGTTACCGCACCCGGTATGGCTTTATGAAGGTTCCGGTGCGGCCAAATGGCAGGCGGTGCGGGGCGACAACCGGGTGAACCGTTCTTCTGTGGCGCAACCTCGGAGCCGATGAAGAGTTAGGTCCGATGTCCGCACCCGCATGGGGTGCTATGTCCTCTACGAGGGAGCGATCAGCAAATGAACGCCAAGAAGGTACTGGCCGGGTCGATGCTGACTCTTGCGGCGACGGGTATGGCCGTCAGTCCCGCAGCGGCCAACGACGAGGTGCACGGCCACTACTCGCAGAATTTCGAGCTCATCCGCGACCTCTGCCCGACCCTCCAGGACATCGACATCCTGACGATCGAGGTCCTGGACGAGGCGCGTACGTTCCAGTGCAACCAGATCCGTAAGAAGTCCAAGGTCCACGACAGCTCGTCGGCCCCCGCGCTGCCGCTCCTGGGCACCGTTCACAACTGATCCGCTCCCGGCGAATCCGTATGCGTTTCTTCTCTGCCTGACACGGAAGAAAAGCAACCGGGGCGGGAGGTTCCCGCCCCTATGGGACGAGTCCAGGCACCAGCCGCACGGCCTGGACCGGGCCGGCACATGGCACCCGGCCAGCCCCACGTGGCCCCACCTCCAAGGGTGGGGCCACGTGCCATTGCGGGAGCCCCGCGGAAGGCGCACCGGCGGGCCGGAAACGACCGATCAACGGTTGAGGTCGAGGACGGGGACGTCATGCCCCTCGTACGCCTTCGGGGCGACGGTGGCGACCAGCCCGTCCGTTCCCCACTCCGGCAGGTGTCGCGCCGCGTGAATCGCCGCAGCGATGCCCGCCGGCACCCCGTCCCGACGCAGTTCCGCGATCGCGAGCACGTCCGAGTAGTCGAGGTCGACGGCGTGGATGACGTCGAGCTGGCCAATGTGCTCGGCCATCCCCGGATGCTCTGCATCCGCCTCCAGGACCGACAGAACCGGCGCCCACAGCCTGGTCTCCGGCTCGAAGTGAGCCCGATGCACCAGCGCCGACACCTGCCGGTTCCCCGCCAGCGCCAGCATGGTCGGCGTGTCCAGCACGAGATGGTGCTGGATCACGCGGCGGCGTCCCGCGAAGGCTGCGCGTAGGCTTCCCGAAGCCTGCGACCCATTGCCGCGCTCTCCTCGTCGCTCACCTCGACCCCGAAGTGCTCCGCGAGGTAGGACCGCGTCCGCTCCGCCCGCTCGCGCCGCTCCTCATCGGTCAGCGTCGTCTCCGCGAACTCCTGCACCAGCGAACGAATCGACGTTCCCCGCGACTCCGCGATGACCGCCAGGCGGTCTCGCACCTCGGCGGGCACACGGATCATGGCATCGGACATGGGTCGAGTATACAGCCCTGTATACGCCCTGTCCGCACCGGGCCGAGCAGCGTGGAAACCGGCACAAAAAGACCCCCTGGCCGCGTTTCCGCAGGCCAGGGGGTCTGGTCTTGTGGAGCCTAGGGGAGTCGAACCCCTGACATCTGCCATGCAAAGACAGCGCTCTACCAACTGAGCTAAGGCCCCGAGGGTGGGCTCGTGCCGGCGATCTTCTTCGCCGGGACTGCCGCAGACCAGAGTACCGGTTCCCCCGGGGGCTGTCGCAAAAGGTTGGGGGTCCCTATAGCCCATCACTCTCCGTAGGATGGCGCGCGAGGTTCGCAGCAGCGAAGGGGAGTCGTCATGGACGCAACACAGCAGGAAGCCACCGCCCGGGCCCGGGAGCTGCAACGGAGCTGGTACGGCGAGCCTCTGGGAGCGCTCTTCCGCCGGCTGATCGACGACCTCGGGCTCAATCAGGCGCGGCTCGCCGCCGTCCTCGGGCTCTCCGCTCCCATGCTGTCCCAGCTCATGAGCGGCCAGCGGGCGAAGATCGGCAACCCTGCCGTGGTGCAGCGGGTCCAGGCGCTCCAGGAGCTCGCCGGCCAGGTGGCGGACGGCAGTGTGAGCGCCGCGGAGGCCGCCGAGCGCATGGAGGAGATCAAGCGGTCCTCCGGCGGCTCCGTACTGAACTCCACCACCCAGTCCTCGTCGAGCACGGGCGCGCCCACCGTACGGAGGGTCGTGCGGGAGATCCAGTCGCTGCTGCGGTCCGTCGCCGCGGCCGGCGACATCATCGAGGCCGCCGATCTGCTCGCCCCCAGTCAGCCCGAACTGGCGGAGTTCCTGCGGGTGTACGGCGCGGGGCGCACCGCGGACGCCGTCGCGCACTACGAGGCGCACCAGGGCTGAGGCCCGGCGGGCCGACGCACCAGGGCCGCGGCGCACGAGGGCCGTCCGAGCACCCGCGCCGCGGCCCGTATCGAGACAACAGCCCGCGCGCGTACGGCCTTCGGCACAGCACGAGCACAGCACGAGCACGGCACCACAAGCACGGCACCACGAGTACGAGTACGAGCACGGCACAACGGGGCAGGGGGCGGACGAGCGCCATGGGTGAGGTCTTCGCGGGCCGGTACGAGCTGATCGATCCGATCGGGCGCGGCGGAGCGGGCGCCGTCTGGCGCTCCTGGGACCACCGGCGGCGCCGCTACGTGGCCGCCAAGGTGCTGTTGCAGAGCGACGCGCACACCCTGCTCCGCTTCGTCCGCGAGCAGGCCCTGCGGATCGACCACCCGCATGTGCTCGCCCCGGCCAGCTGGGCCGCCGACGACGACAAGGTGCTGTTCACCATGGACCTGGTGAGCGGCGGCTCGCTGGCCCATCTCATCGGGGACTACGGGCCCCTGCCGCCCCGCTTCGTCCACACCCTGCTCGACCAGCTGCTGTCCGGTCTGACGGCGGTGCACGCCGAGGGCGTGGTCCACCGCGACATCAAGCCGGCCAACATCCTGCTGGAGGCCACCGGCACCGGGCGACCGCATCTGCGCCTCTCCGACTTCGGCATATCCATGCGGAAGGGTGAGCCCCGGCTCACCGAGACCCACTACATCGTGGGTACGCCCGGCTACTTCGCCCCCGAGCAGATGCTGGGCGCCGAGCCGGACTTCCCCGCAGATCTGTACGCGGTCGGGCTCGTCGCTCTTTATCTGCTGACCGGTCGCAAACCCGACTCCCAGGAGCTCGTGGAGCACTTCGTGGCGCACGGCGTACCGAGTGCGCCGCCCGAGGTGCCGGAGCCGCTGTGGCAGGTGCTGGCGACCCTGCTCCAGCCGGACCCGCAGGCCCGGTTCCGTACGGCCACGGGCGCGCGCAAGGCGCTCGCCGCGGCGGCGGAGCTGCTGCCGGAGGGCAGCGCGGAGCAGGAGCGGGTGGAGGTCTTCGACCATCTCGGCCCGCTGCCCCCGGGCTTCGGTCCTGACGGCCCCCTGGGCGCCCCCGGCGGGGGCGCTCCGGGCCCATACGGCGTGCCGAGCGCCGGCGCCCCGCAGCGGCCGTCGCTGTCCGCCACGGGCAGCTTCCAGCTCGCGCCCCCGCTCCCGAGGCAGCCGGCCCAGCCGCCGGCCCCACCGGCCCCGGCTCCGGCCCCTACGGTCGTCCCCACACCGGCCTCTGCCCCGACGGCGGCTCCGCCCCCGACGGCCGTTCCGACAGCGGCCCCGGCC
>NZ_JBPQTV010000014.1:0-47114 GCF_051386515.1 Streptomyces sp. URMC 123
CCCCCGCTCCGGCCCCCTCCCCTGAGCCGGGCCCGGCCACCGCCGCCAAGGACACCCTCAACATGACCGCTCAGGCCGCGACCGCCGGCGCCTCGAGCACGGTCGACTCCGCCCTGAAGTAACCCCTGCGGGGACAGCCCCCACCAGCAGGCCGGGCCCCCGGAAGGCGCCCGACGCACCACATGGCAGCCCCACGCCGCCACGGTGGCGCGGGCGGCTCCGGGGGCCCGGGCGTCGGGGTGCGGCCCACGGACGCCGCGAAAGGAACGCGACGAAAGGGACGCAAGAAAAGCGGCAAAAGGAAAGCAAAAGGAAAGGCAAGGAGGGATTCCCACTCCTTGCCACTCTCAACTTATAGCGCACCGGGGGGCTTGCGGCAAGACCCCGGCCCTGGGGCAGAATCGCGGACCTGGTTCATAACCTGTGCAAATGGGGGGTTCGCTACATGTGTGCGTTGTTGTCGGTTCAGGGGTCATCGGGTGACGTCGAACCGGCGGTGGAAGGAACGACCAGCGCGTTCGATCTGCCCGAGCATCTCTCCGCCAAGGCCGACCCGGCGCTGATCAGCGGCGACGAGCGGCACTTCGCGGCCATATCCGAGAGTCTCCGGCAGTCGATCGCCGAACTGTCCGCCCGTCTGGAGGCCGCGCGCAAGGCGCCCGGTGGCATCGGCCGGGAGGCGATGGACCGGGATGCCGAGATCCACCGGCTGACCGGCCGCCTGCGTACCCTGCGCCGCTTCGGGCTGGACCTGTGCCTGGGGCGCGTCGTCCGCGCGGACAGCCCCGAGCCCGTCTACATCGGGCGCCTCGGCCTCACCGACAGCGCGGGGCGGCGACTGCTGCTCGACTGGCGCTCCCCCGCGGCCGAGCCGTTCTTCGCGGCGACCCATGCCGACCCGATGGGGCTGGTGAGCCGCCGCAGGTACCGCTGGACCCGCGGCCGGGTCGGCGACTACTGGGACGAGGTGTTCACCGCCGACGGGCTCGAAGGGCACGCCGCGCTCGACGACCAGTCCGCGTTCATCGCCGGCCTCGGCGGCAGCCGGTCGGCCCGGATGCGCGATGTGCTCGCCACCCTCCAGGCCGACCAGAACGCCATCATCCGGGCGGGCTCCCGCGGCGCTCTCGTCGTCGACGGCGGGCCGGGCACGGGCAAGACCGTCGTCGCCCTGCACCGCGCCGCCCACCTGCTCTACTCCGACCCCCGCCTGGGTCACCGCCGGGGCGGCGTGCTGTTCGTCGGCCCGAGCCGGCCCTATCTGGCCTATGTCTCCGACGTCCTGCCCAGCCTCGGCGAGGAGGGCGTGCAGACCTGCACCCTGCGCGACCTCGTCCCCGAGGGAGCCGAGGCGGCGGTCGAGACCGACCCTCGCGTGGCGCGTCTGAAGTCGTCCGCGGACATGGTGAAGGCGATCGAACCGGCCGTCGCCCTGTACGAGGAGCCGCCCACCGAGGCGATGACGGTGTCCACCCCCTGGTCCGACATCCGGCTCGACGCCGACGACTGGGCGGCGGCGTTCGAGGCGGTGGAACCGGGTACTCCGCACAACGAGGCACGCGACCAGATCCTGGAGGAACTGATCGCGATCCTGATCGACAAGGACGACAGCGGCGCCCCGCCCGAGGCGCTGCGGAGGGCGCTGCCGCGGGACCGCGAGCTGATCGGCACCCTCCACCGCGCGTGGCCGATGCTCGACGCGCGTGACCTCGTCGGGGACCTGTGGTCGGTGCCCGCCTATCTGCGCCGGTGCGCTCCCTGGCTCGGCCCCGACGACGTCCGCGCGCTGCGGCGCGCCGACGCCCAGGCCTGGACGGTGTCCGACCTGCCGCTCCTGGACGCGGCACGGCAGCGGCTCGGCGACCCGGAGGCGTCCGTACGCAGGCGCCGGCACGAGGCCGCCATCGCCGCCGAACGGGCGCGCAGGGCCGACGTCATCGACTCCCTCCTCCAGAACATGGAGATCGACGAGAGCGAGGGCGCGGTGGGCATGCTGCACGGGCAGGACGTGCGGGAAACCCTGATCGACGAGGGCGCGCTGCCCGTCGCGGACCCGGACCGGCTCGCCGGCCCGTTCGCGCACGTCATCGTGGACGAGGCCCAGGAACTGACCGACGCCGAGTGGCAGATGCTGCTGAACCGCTGTCCGTCCCGGAGCTTCACCATTGTCGGTGACCGTGCCCAGGCCCGGCACGGCTTCGCCGAGCCGTGGCGGGAGCGGCTCGAACGGGTCGGGCTCGACCGGATCACCGTGGCCTCCCTGAGCATCAACTACCGCACGCCCGAAGAGGTCATGGCGGAGGCCGAACCGGTCATCCGCGCCGTGCTCCCGGACGCCAACGTGCCGACCTCCGTCCGCAGCGGCGGCGCCCCCGTCGTCCACGGGTCCGTCGCGGACCTGGACGCGGTCCTCGGCACCTGGCTCGCCGCGCACGCCGACGGCATCGCCTGTGTCATCGGCGCCGGTGAGCCGGACAGTGACACCGTGCGGGCGACGCCCCGCGTCCGGTGGCTGACGCCGGAGTTGTCGAAGGGGCTCGAGTTCGACCTGGTCGTCCTCGTCGATCCGGAGTCGTTCGGCAACGGCGCCCCGGGGCAGCTCGACGTCGAAGGGGCCGTCGACCGCTATGTCGCGATGACCCGGGCGACCCAGCGACTCGTCATCCTGACCAGCCCATGACGCCGCCCTCTTCGATCTCCTCCCGGGCCCGATGTCACGGATCGGCACCCGCCGTTCGTCACAGGAGTGTTCGAGAGCCGAGACCCGGCTGACAGCGCAGAGAAGAGGAACGAGACATGGCCCGCATCTCCCTCACCCCGCCCCGCACCGTGCTCACGCGGCTCGTCGCGTGGTACTCGCGGCGCTCCTACGGCACGGTGCTCGACCCCCTGCTCGCCATGGCGCACCACCCGCGCGTCCTGCTCACCACCGCGCGCTTCGAAATGTCGCTGGCGCGGTGGAAGCGGCTCGACCCGGGGCTGAAGGCGCTCGCCGTGATGGCCTCGGCCGCCTCCGTCGGCTGCTCCTGGTGCATGGACTTCGGCCACTGGGAGAACACCCGGCACGGCATGGACCCGCGCAAGGTCCGCGATGTGCCCGCGTGGCGCGAGAGCGACGTCTACACCCCGCTCGAGCGCGCCGTCATGGAGTACGCCGAGGCCATGACGGCGAACCCGCCGACGGTCGACGACGACCTCGTGGCCAGGCTGCGCGAGCACCTCGACGAGGCCGAACTGGTGGAGCTCACGGCCATGGTCGCGGTGGAGAACTTCCGCTCCCGCTTCAACTCCGCGCTGGGGCTGACCAGCCAAGGCTTCAGGGACACCTGTGACGTCCCGACCCGCGCCCACGCCGCTTCCCGGACCGACGCCGGCTGAGCACCCACGGCGCCCCCGACACCCCGGGCCGCCGTACGACGTCCTGGTCGTCGGCGGCTGCGGGGTGGACACGGTGGTGCGGCTGGCGCGGGCCTAGAGCGGGGCCAGGTCCGGGCGCTTGGGCTCCACATGGTCCCCGGAGCTCTCGCCGCGCAGCCGGCGCCCGATCCAGGGCACCAGGTGCTCGCGGGCCCACTGGATGTTGTCGCGCCGCACATCGGCCGGCGCGCGCTGCGGCAGCGGGGGCCACGGCTGGTCCGGGTCGGTCGGCACCGCCAGCCCGAGCACCTGGGCGGCGCGCAGGGCCACCCGGGTGTGCCCCTCGGGCGACAGGTGCAGCCGGTCGGCGTCCCAGGCGCGGCGGTCCTGGACGGACCGCAGCGACCACAGGTCGAGCACGGGGCAGTCATAGCGGTCGGCGATGGCGCGGACGTGCGCCGTGTACGTGGCGATCTTGCCGCGCAGATGGCGCAGCACCGGCACCCCGCGGGTGTCGAAGCCGGTGCACACCAGGACGGTGCCGACCGTGCTCTTCAGCTCGGCCACCGCCGCCTCGAAGCGGTCCGCCACGTCGTCGGGGTCGCTGCCCGGCCGCAGGATGTCGTTGCCCCCGGCGCAGAAACTCACCAGATCCGGGGCCAGTTCCTTCGCGCGGGGCACCTGCTCCTCTACGATCTGGTCGAGGAGCCGGCCGCGCACGGCGAGGTTGGCGTAGCGGAAGTCGCCCTCGGCGCGGTGGTCCGAGAGCAGTACGGCGAGCCGGTCGGCCCAGCCGATGAAGGCGCCGTCCGGACCGGGGTCGCCCACACCTTCGGTGAAGCTGTCCCCCACAGCCGCGTACGACCCGATCGCGCCCTTGCTGATTGAATTCGAATCGTCTGCCACGTCAGGACATCCTTCCGCCTCGACAGTGAGCTACGCCACCGTAGGAGGGGTTGACGTGGCGTGATTTAGACCACCGGGTCAGGTTTTGGCAAAGTCGGAATACGGCGGAGGCGCACCGGGGTGGCGCACCGGCCCGGAGCCCTCGGCGCGCACGGACAGTGCGGGGCGCGCGAGGCGCGGGCCGCCCTCGACCGGGTCCTCCTCGCGCCCGTCGAGCGGTGATTCGGAGGGGCACGGGGGTGGGAGGGGTTCAGTGGCGAGCGGGCGAAACGGTCCCGCGCCGCGTCCGGGCGCGCCACTCGGAGACGGGAGCCGCGAACCGCCGGGCCCCGGAACACATGTCGTAAGGTCGGACACCACCCGCCCGGCGCCCGGCGCGCCGACGGCCGCGAACCCAAGGAGAGCCCGTGACGAGGCAGCAGACGACGCAGGTTCCGTCCACCGAGCCCGACCTCGTGGGAGTGCGCAACTTCCGCGACGTGGGCGGGCTGCCGACGGAGGACGGCCGTCGGGTGCGGCACGGGGTGCTCTTCCGCAGCGGACATCTCGCCCATGCGACCGCCGAGGACGCGGCGTTCCTGGGCGGTCTCGGGCTGCACACGATCTTCGACTTCCGCAATGCCGCCGATGTGGCGCTGGAGGGGCCGGACATTCCGCTGCCGGGCGTGCGGAATGTGAATCTGCCGCTGAGCGACCCGGCGCACGGGGCCGAGTTCTGGAAGATGGTGCGCGACGGCGCCCTGCCGGAGCTGCGGGCCGCGCTCGCCGACGGCAAGGGCGCGAGACGGATGGCGGACACCTATCGGGACATCATCACCCGGCGGACCTCCGAGCACAGCCGGGTGCTGCACGCGCTGGCCGAGGACAGCGTCCCGGCGCTGATGCACTGCGCCGCGGGCAAGGACCGGGCCGGGCTCTCCATCGCGGTCACCCTGCTGGCCCTGGGCGTGGAGCGGGACGCGATCGTCGCCGACTACCTGGAGAGCGCCGCCCCGCACCGGCGGTACCGGATGTACCGCAGCGACTCCTCGGCCGACGGCCTGTCGCCGGAGGTCGTGGAGCTGCTGACCCCCCTGTTCGACGCCCGGGCCGAGTATCTGGCCGCGGCGTTCTCCGCGATCGAGGAGACCTGGGGCACGACGGAGCGGTACCTCACGGTGGGGCTGGCGTTCGGCCCGGCCGACCGCGAGCGCCTGCGGGAACGTTTGCTCGACGCGGGCTGAGGGGCTTCATCCGCTACTTGTTGGCGCCGATGTAGAACAGCAGATAGAGGAAGGCCGCGAAGACGTGGCCGACCACGAGATAGGCGAAGAGCCGGATGACCAGCCCCCGGGGGAACCGGCCCTCGCCGCGCTCCACTCCCACGTCGTCCTTGGGCATCGTGCTCCTGCTCCTTTTCGAGCGGTGATCGGTCCCGCGCCCGGCCGCCCCCGCCGTGGCGGGGCCGGCCGGCGTCACGGCGTACGGGGGCGCGCGGCGCCGCCGAGGCACAGCTCGGCGGTGGGGCTCTGCATCAGGGTGTGGACGAAGAGCAGCTCCGTGCCGCCGGGCGAGGCCGCGGCGATCCGGTGCGGGGTGAGCGAGTCGAAGTGCGCGGAGTCCCCCGGCCGCAGCAGATGCTCGGCGTTCCCGAGGGCGAGCCGCAGCTCGCCCTCCAGCACGAAGATCCACTCCTCGCCCGGGTGCACCCGCACCAGATCGCGCTGGGGGCCGCGCGGCACGTGCACGCGCAGCGGCTGCATGGCCCGGCCGGGGCAGCCCGCCTGGCGGTAGAGCCAGCCGTCGGCCTCGACGGCCTCCACGCCGTCGCCGCGGACCACCGGGTCGGGCGCCGCCGGCGTCTCGCCGAGCAGCTCCGACACCGTCGTACCGTAGGTGCGGGCGAGGGCGAGCAGCATCGGCAGCGACGGCTGGCGGCGGCCGGTCTCCAGGCGGGAGAGGTGGGCGGGCGAGAGGCCGACCCGCCGGGCCGCCCCCTCCAGGGTGAGGCCGCTGCGGCGGCGCAGCGCACGCAGCCGCGGGGCGACGGCGGGGAGCGCGTCGGCGCTCTCGGGGCCGTGGGGCGCGAGGCTCATGGAACGATTCAGCCAGAGCCGTACCCGGGGGGCAAATTTCTTGCCCGAGAGGCAAAAACCCCTGCGTTCTCGGGAGCGCGGTCCGGACCCGAGGCGCGGCCCGAGCGCGGGTGCCCGGCCACGGCGAGCAGGCCCGCGACCGGCCTCGCGGCGAGCGCGCCCGTGCCTGACCTCGCGGCGGGCTCGCCCGCGACCGGGCCGCTCTCAGCGCTGGGCGACCGCCTGCTTCACCAGGGTCCGGCCGAAGTCCCACATCAGCCCGCCGCCGTTGTGCGCGTCGTCCATGACCGCCGTGAAGGCCGCCAGGAAACGTTCCACCTCCGGCTCGCCGATGACCAGCGGCGGAATGAGCTTGATGACCTCGAGGTGGTCGCCCGAGACCTGGGTGAGAATCCGGTGGCGCTGGAGCAGCGGCACCACCACCATCTGGGCGAACAGCCCCTTGCGGGCCGCCTGGAGCATGGTCCAGCGGCTGCGCAGCCCCAGCGACTTCGGCCTGCCGAACTCGATGCCGATCATCAGCCCCCGGCCGCGCACCTCCTTGAGCAGCTCGTAGCGGTCGGTGAGCGCGGCGAGCCGGGTGCGCAGCAGATCGCCGGTGCGCCGGGCGTTGGCGACGAGCTCCTCGTCCTCCAGGACGGAGAGCGTGGCCAGTCCGGCGGCCATGGCGAGCGCGTTGGAGCCGAAGCTCGCGGAGTGGACCAGCACCCGGTCCATCGAGGAGTAGACCTTCTTGAAGATCCAGTCCTTGCCGAGGGTCGCCCCCACCGGCACATAGCCGCCGGAGAGCGCCTTGGCGACACAGACGAGGTCGGGCTCGACCCCGTCCTCGTGCTGGTAGGCGAAGAAGTCCCCGGTGCGGCCGAGGCCGGTCTGCACCTCGTCCGCGATGAGCAGGGCCTTGTGCCGGTGGAGCAGTTCCTGGGCGGCGCGCAGGAAGCCGGGCGGCGGCGCGTGCACCCCCTTGCCCTGGATCGGCTCGACGATCAGCGCCGCCACGTCGCCGCGCCGCAGCTCGCGCTCCAGGGCCGCGAGGTCGCCCAGGGCGATCGGGGTGTCCGGGAGCAGCGGGTCGAAGCCGGCGCGGAAGCCGTCCTCGCCGTTGACCGAGAGCGCGCCGGTGGTCAGCCCGTGGAAGGCGTGCCCGCAGTAGACGATCCTGGGCCGGCCGGTGGCGTAGCGGGCGAACTTCAGCGCGGTCTCGACCGCCTCGGTGCCGCTGTTGCCGAAGAACACCCGGTCCAGGTGGGGGGCGTGGCCGAGCAGCTTCTCGGCGAGCAGCCCGGGGAGCGGCTGGCAGTCGAACCGGGTCAGGTCGGCCAGCGAGGCGTCGAGCGCGTCGTGCAGGGCCCGGCGTACGACGGGGTGGTGCCGGCCGACGCCCATCACCCCGAAGCCGGCCAGCATGTCGAGGTAGTCGTTGCCCTCGTCGTCCCAGAAGTAGGCGCCCTCGGCACGCTCGTAGACCTTGTCGAAGCCGATGGTGTGGAGCATGCGCGGCAGCTGGTGGTTGAGATGGCGCGCGTGCAGGTCGTAGCGTTCGGCCGCGCGCTCGGCGAGCAGCCCGTTCAGGTCGAAGCCCTTGCGATCGGCTTCCGTCATGGCTGTTGTGCTCCTCGTTCCACTCGCTCGGCCGCTCGCTCGTCCACTCGGCGGCGGCCGTTCTTCCGCGCGGGTTCGCCCGTCCGCAGGTCGTGGCGGATGAGCGCGGCGCCGATGCCGCTCGCGACCTCGGACGGGGTGAGTCCGATGTCGGCGAGCACCTCGCCGCGCTTGGCGTGCGCCAGGAACTGCTCGGGGATGCCGAAGGTGCGCACCGGCAGGTCCACGCCGGCGTCCCGCAGGGCCTGGGCGACGGCCGCGCCGACGCCGCCGGTGCGGCTGTTGTCCTCCACCACGGCCACCATGCGGTGCTCCGCGGCGAGGCCGGTCAGCGCGGGGTCGACGGGCTTGACCCAGCGCGGGTCGACCACGGTGCAGCCGATGCCCCGCTCCGACAGCAGCTCGGCGGCGGTCAGGCAGACGGGCGCCAGGGCCCCCACCGACACCAGCAGCACATCGGGGCTCTCCGCCCGGTGCAGCACGTCCGTGCCGCCGATCCGGTCCACGGCCGGGATCGGCTCGCCCACCGCCTCCTTGGGGAAGCGCACCACGGTGGGGGCGTCGTCGACGTCGACGGCCTCGCGCAGCTGGGCGCGGAGCTGGTCGGCGTCGCGGGGCGCGGCGATCCGCAGGCCGGGCACGACCTGGAGGATCGACATGTCCCACATGCCGTTGTGGGAGGCGCCGTCGGTGCCGGTGACCCCGGCCCGGTCCAGCACGAACGTCACACCGCACTTGTGCAGCGCCACATCCATCAGCACCTGGTCGAACGCCCGGTTCAGGAACGTGGCGTACACCGCGAACACCGGGTGCAGCCCACCGGTCGCCAGCCCCGCCGCCGACACCGCGGCATGCTGCTCCGCGATCCCCACGTCCCAGACGCGGTCCGGGAACTTCTCGGCGAACTTGGTGAGCCCGACGGGGTGCAGCATCGCGGCGGTGATCGCCACGACATCGGGGCGCTCCGCGCCGATCCTGACCATCTCGTCCCCGAACACGGAGGTCCAGGAGGGGCCGCCGGGGGTGGCGAGGGGCAGGCAGGTCAGCGGGTCCATCACGCCCACGGTGTGGAACCTGTCCGCCTCGTCCTCCAGCGCGGGGCGGTAGCCGCGGCCCTTCTCGGTGAGGCAGTGCACGATGACCGGGCCGTTGAAGCGCTTGGCGCGGCGCAGGGCGGACTCCACGGCGGCGATGTCGTGGCCGTCGATGGGGCCGACGTACTTCAGCCCCAGGTCCTCGAACATGCCCTGCGGGGCGAAGGCGTCCTTGAAGCCCTTCTTGGCGCCGTGCAGCGACTCGTAGAGCGGCTTCCCGACCACCGGGGTCTGCTGGAGGAGTTCCTTGCCCCAGGAGAGGAAGCGCTCGTAGCCGTCGGTGGTGCGCAGGGTGGCGAGGTGGTCGGCCAGGCCGCCGATGGTCGGCCCGTACGAGCGCTCGTTGTCGTTGACGACGATGATCAGCGGCCGGTCCTTGGCGGCGGCGATGTTGTTCAGCGCCTCCCAGGCCATGCCGCCGGTGAGCGCCCCGTCCCCGATGACGGCGACCACGTGGTCGGGGCGGCCGAGCACCTCGTTGGCCTTGGCGAGGCCGTCGGCCCAGCCCAGCACCGTGGAGGCGTGGCTGTTCTCGATGACGTCGTGCTCGGACTCCGCCCGCGACGGGTAGCCGGACAGGCCGCCCTTGCCACGCAGCTTGGAGAAGTCCTGCCGGCCGGTGAGCAGCTTGTGGACGTACGACTGGTGGCCGGTGTCCCACAGGACCCGGTCGGCCGGTGAGTCGAAGACGCGGTGCAGCGCTATCGTCAGTTCCACCACGCCCAGATTGGGGCCGAGGTGGCCGCCGGTTCTGGCGACGGCGTGGATGAGGAACTGGCGCAGTTCGTCGGCGAGTTCGCCGAGCACCGCCGCCGGCAGCGCCTTCAGGTCGCGCGGACCACGGATCTTCTCCATCAACGACACGCTTGGACCCCCTCGTCCGGGTAACTCCCCAGCGACAACGGTGTTGCGGCCGACTCGCTCCCGGCCGCGCTTCGGCTCACGCCGCGCCACAGGGCGCGACGCGCTTCAGCTCACGACGACTTCCGGCAGCCCGGACGGGGTGCCCGCGTCCGCCATTCCCTCGGCGATCTTCATGGCCTCCTCGATCAGGGTCTCCACGATCTTCGACTCCGGCACGGTCTTGATGACCTCGCCCTTCACAAAGATCTGACCCTTGCCATTGCCCGAGGCCACCCCCAGATCCGCCTCACGCGCCTCACCGGGACCATTGACCACACAGCCCATCACGGCGACCCGCAGCGGCACCTCCATGCCCTCCAGACCGGCCGTCACCTGATCCGCCAGCTTGTACACATCCACCTGCGCCCGACCGCACGACGGACACGAGACGATCTCCAGCCGGCGCTGCCGCAGGTTCAACGCCTCCAGGATCTGGATGCCGACCTTGACCTCCTCCGCCGGAGGAGCCGACAGCGACACCCGGATCGTGTCCCCGATCCCCTCGCTCAACAGCGCGCCGAACGCCACCGCCGACTTGATCGTCCCCTGGAACGCCGGACCGGCCTCGGTGACCCCCAGGTGCAGCGGGTAGTCGCACTTCGCCGCCAGCAGCCGGTAGGCGTTGACCATCACCACCGGGTCGTTGTGCTTCACCGAGATCTTGATGTCCCGGAAACCGTGCTCCTCGAACAGCGAGCACTCCCACAGCGCCGACTCCACCAGCGCCTCCGGAGTGGCCTTCCCGTACTTCGCCAGCAGCCGCTTGTCCAACGACCCCGCGTTCACCCCGATCCGGATCGGCGTGCCCGCCTCCGAGGCCGCCTTCGCGATCTCCTTGACCTTGTCGTCGAACTGCCGGATGTTGCCCGGGTTCACCCGCACCGCCGCACACCCCGCGTCGATCGCCGCGAACACGTACTTCGGCTGGAAGTGAATATCGGCGATCACCGGAATCTGCGACTTCCTCGCGATGATCGGCAACGCGTCCGCGTCGTCCTGCGACGGGCACGCCACCCGCACGATCTGACAGCCCGACGCCGTCAGCTCCGCGATCTGCTGCAGCGTCGCACCGATGTCCGCCGTCACCGTCGTCGTCATCGACTGCACCGATACCGGGGCATCACCGCCCACGGCCACCGACCCGACCTGGATCTTCCGGCTGACCCGCCGATCGGCGAGCTTGGTCGGTACGGACGGCATTCCGAGCGAAATCGCGGTCATGTGGCGTGCAACCCCAAGGTGTGGAATCGAGGTCCCGAGATCGGCGGGCTCCAGCCACCGAGATTACGGCACCCGGGGGAGCCGAGGCACATTCCGCCCCAGGAGTTCACGCAATGACGGCGATCAGGTACAAAACGCACCCAATCGCCGCCATTGCCCGCATCGCCGGTGGGGCTGCCGGGTCAGGAGATGCGAACGGGGTTCACCAGATCCGCCACCAGCACCAGCAGGGTGAAGCAGACGAAGATCCCGGCGACCACGTACGCGACCGGCATCAGCTTCGCCACGTCGAACGGACCGGGGTCCGGCCGGCGGAAGATCCGGGCGGCGTGGCGCCGCACCGCCTCCCACAGCGCTCCCGCGATGTGCCCGCCGTCCAGGGGCAGCAGCGGCAGCATGTTGAACAGGAACAGCGACAGGTTGAAGCCGGCGACCAGGAACAGCATCGTGGCCACCCGCTGCTCCGGCGGGATGTCGAGGTTGAACACCTCGCCGCCGACGCGGGCCGCGCCGACCACGCCCATGGGCGAGTCCGGTTCGCGCTCGCCGTCCCCGAACGCGGCGTCCCACAGGGCGGGGATCTTCGAGGGCAGGTTGATCAGCGACTGCACACCCGAGGTGATCATGTCGCCCATGCGGTCCACCGACTGGCCGAAGGACTGCTGCACCACCCCGGTGGCCGGGCTGAAGCCCAGGAAGCCGGCGGTGACGTACTCCCCCGGCACCCGGCCGCCGCGGCCGTCGTTCTTGGCCACCTTGTTCTCGACCAGATCGGCCGCAAGGGTGAGCCGCTCGCCGCCCCGCTCGACCGTGATGGTCGCGGGACCGGTGGTGTCGCGAATGCGCTGCTGGAGCACGGACCACTCGCCGATGGGCTCGCCGTTGAACGCCACGATCCGGTCCCGCGGCCGCAGGCCCGCCGCCTTGGCGGGCGAGGCGGGGTCGCCCGCGCGGCAGGTGGTGCGCTGCTCGCTCTGCGAGATCACACAGTCGGAGACCGTGCTGACGGTGGTGGTCTGGGTGTTGATGCCGAAGCCCATCAGCACCGACAGGAAGATCACCACGGCGAGGATCAGGTTCATGAAGGGGCCGGCGAACATCACGATCACGCGCTTCCAGGGCGCGCGCGTGTAGAACAGCCGCTTCTCGTCGCCCGGCCGCAGTTCCTCGAAGGCCGCCGACCGGGCGTCCTCGATCATGCCGCGCCAGGGCGAGGTGGAGCGCGCGGAGAGCTTGCCGTCGTCGCCGGGCGGGAACATCCCGATCATGCGGATGTAGCCGCCGAGCGGGATCGCCTTGATGCCGTACTCGGTCTCCCCCTTGCGCCGGGACCACAGGGTCGGGCCGAAGCCGACCATGTACTGCGGCACCCGGATGCCGAACATCTTGGCCGTGGAGAGGTGACCGAGCTCGTGCCAGGCGATGGAGAAGAGCAGGCCGACGACGAAGACGACTATGCCGAGAACCGTCATCCAGGTCGTCATACGCGAGCCTCCGATGTCACCGATGTCGCCGATGCCGCCGCCGATGAGCCGGCGGCCAGTTCGCGGGCGCGGACACGCGCCCACGCCTCCGCCTCCAGGACGTCCGGGAGGGTCAGCCCAGTTCCCCGGGGGGTGCCGTGCTCCGCGACCACCGCGGCCACCGTATCGACAATCCCATTGAACGAGAGGCGGCCGGAGAGGAACGCCTCGACGCACTCCTCGTTGGCGGCGTTGAAGACGGCGGGCGCGGTGCCGCCGAGCGAGCCCACGTGCCGGGCGAGGGCGACCGACGGGAACGCCTCCTCGTCCAGCGGGAAGAACTCCCAGGTGGAGGCCCGGGACCAGTCGAAGGCCGGGGACGCGTCGGGCACCCGCTCGGGCCAGCCGAGGCCGATGGCGATGGGGCCGCGCATGTCCGGCGGGGTGGCCTGGGCCAGCGTGGAGCCGTCGACGAATTCCACCATCGAGTGGACGTAGGACTGCGGGTGGACCACGACCTCGATGCGGTCGAAGGGGACGTCGTAGAGCAGATGGGCCTCGATGACCTCCAGCCCCTTGTTGACCAGGGTGGCGGAGTTGATCGTGATCACCGGGCCCATGGACCAGGTGGGGTGGGCCAGGGCGTCCCGGGGCGTGACCGAGGCCAGCTCGGCCCGCGTGCGACCGCGGAAGGGGCCGCCGGAGGCGGTGACGACCAGCTTGCGGACCTCGGCGCGCGCGCCGCCCAGCAGGGCCTGGAAGAGCGCCGCGTGCTCCGAGTCCACCGGAATGATCTGTCCCGGCTTGGCCACCGCCTTGACCAGCGGGCCGCCGACGATCAGCGACTCCTTGTTGGCGAGGGCCAGGGTGCGGCCGGCTTCGAGGGCGGCCAGGGTGGGCGCCAGGCCGATGGAGCCGGTGATGCCGTTGAGGACCGTGTGGCACTCGCCGCGGGCCAGCTCCGAGGCCGCGTCCGGCCCGGCGAGGATCTCCGGCAGCGGCTCGCCGCCGTACCGCGCGGTCAGCGCCTCGCGCAGCTCGTCCGCCTTGTCGGCGCGCGCCACCGCGACCCGCCGGACTCCCAGCTTCCGTGCCTGCTCGGCGAGCAGCTCCACCCGGCCGCCGGCGGCGGAGAGGGCGGTGACCCGGAAGCGGTCGGGGTTGCGCAGCACCAGGTCGATGGCCTGGGTGCCGATCGAGCCGGTGGAGCCGAGGATCACGATGTCCCGCGGGCCTCCGGAGGCGGCGGCGGCCGCGGGGAAGCGCAACTGCGGATGGGCGAGGGAGTCCGTCATCCCTCCATTGTGGCCGTACGGGGCGCCGCGGCGGACAGGTGCCCCGCGATCACCTCGCGGGGCACCCCCGGCCGTACCGCCTCGCCCGTACGGCGCCGCCCGTACCGCCTCGCCCGAGGCGGGCCGCGGGGCCGTGCGCCCACAGGACCCCGTACGGCCGTACGGCCGTACGCCCGTACGCCTCCGTACGGCCGCGTGTCAACGGAAGGGGCGGTGGACGTTCTCCTTGGCGGTGGCGCCCGCGGCGGTCTCGGCGATCCACGGGCCGTCGCCGCTGGGGTCGAGGATGCCCTGCTCCAACCAGGTGTAGGAGCCGTTGAGGACACCGCTGACGACCTTGCGGTCCAGCTCGTCGGTGTTGGTCCACAGCCGGCCGAACAGCTCCTCGACCCGGATGCGCGCCTGCCGGCAGAACGCGTCGGCGAGCCGGTACGCCTCCTGGCCGTGGTCGCCGCTGGTGCGCAGCAGCTCCGCCCGTACGCAGGCCGCGCTCATGGCGAACAGCTCGGCGCCGATGTCGACGACGCGGCCGAGGAAGCCCTGTTTGGTCTCCATCCGGCCCTGCCAGCGGGACATCCCGTAGAAGGTGGAGCGGGCGAGCTTGCGGCAGGAGCGCTCGACATAGCGCAGGTGGCCGGACAGGTCGACGTGTCCGGCGGGGTGGAACTCGCCGAACGAGGTGGGCAGCCCGCCGGGCCCGGCGACGAGCTTGGGCAGCCAGCGGGCGTAGAAGCCACCGGCCCTGGCGCCGGCCCTGGCCTTGTCGGACAGCGACTTCTCGGGGTCGATGAGGTCGCCGGCCACCGACAGATGGGCGTCCACCGCCTCGCGGGCGATCAGCAGGTGCATGATCTCCGTCGAGCCCTCGAAGATGCGGTTGATCCGCAGGTCCCGCAGCATCTGCTCGGCGGGCACGGCCCGCTCGCCGCGCGCGGCGAGCGACTCGGCGGACTCGAAGCCCCGGCCGCCGCGGATCTGCACCAGGTCGTCGGCCATCAGCCAGGCCATCTCGGAGCCGTACAGCTTGGCGAGGGCGGCCTCGATCCGGATGTCGTTGCGGTCCTCGTCGGCCATCTGGCTGCAGAGGTCGAGCACGGCCTCCAGGGCGAACGTGGTGGCGGCGATGAAGGAGATCTTCGAGCCGACGGCCTCGTGCCGGGCGATGGGCTTGCCCCACTGCTCACGGACGGCCGACCACTCGCGGGCGATCTTCAGACACCACTTGCCGGCCCCGACGCACATGGCGGGCAGGGAGAGCCGGCCGGTGTTGAGGGTGGTCAGGGCGATCTTGAGGCCGGCGCCCTCGGGGCCGATGCGGTGGGAGGCGGGGACGCGGACCCGGTGGAAGCGGGTGACGCCGTTCTCGATGCCGCGCAGGCCCATGAAGGCGTTGCGGTTCTCCACGGTGACGCCCTCGGCGTCCGCCTCGACCACGAAGGCGGTGATCCCGCCGCGGTGGCCCTCGGAGGCGGGCACCCGCGCCATGACGACCAGCAGGTCCGCCACGACGCCGTTGGTGGTCCACAGCTTGACGCCGTCGAGGATGTAGTCGTCGCCGTCGGGGACGGCGGAGGTGGCCAGCCGGGCCGGGTCCGAGCCGACGTCCGGCTCGGTGAGGAGGAAGGCACTGATGTCCGTACGGGCGCAGCGCGGCAGGAAGGCGTCCTTCTGCTCCTGGGTGCCGAAGAGCTTGAGGGGCTGCGGTACGCCGATGGACTGGTGGGCGGAGAGCAGCGCGCCGACGGCCGGGCTGGCCGAGCCGACGAGGGCGAGGGCCTTGTTGTAGTAGACCTGGGTGAGGCCGAGCCCGCCGTACTTGATGTCGATCTTCATCCCGAGGGCGCCGAGCTCCTTGAGCCCGCTGATCGTCTCGTCCGGGATGCGCGCCTCGCGCTCGATCCGGGCGCCGTCGATCCGGGTGGCGCAGAAGTCGCGGAGCTTGGCGAGAAACTCCTCACCGCGCCGGACGTCCTCGGCGGCCGGCATCGGGTGGGGATGGATGAGATCGAGCCGGAAGCGGCCCAGGAACAGCTCCTTGGCGAAGCTGGGCTTGCGCCACTCCTGCTGCCGGGCCGCCTCGGCCACCTGGCGCGCTTCGCGCTCGGAGACGGCGGGTTTGGCCATCGGCTCGGGGGCAACGGGGGGTTGGGCGGATGGGGCGGACATGGGGCTCACCTCGCCGCGGAGTCGGGACGGTGGTCCGGCCGGCCGACCGGGCGGAGCGCGTCCGCGCGCGGGGCCTCGACTGCCTACCGGTCGGTTCTACTGGCCCGTATGTACCCGATCGGGGCGAGGTGTACCAGTCCCCGCGCTGGGCGGAGTACGCGCTTCGGCCACGTCCGTCCCCGCGCGGGGCGGCGGCCCCGGCGCGTCAGTCCTCGGGGGCGAGCAGTCCTCGCTGGTAGGCGCGGACGAGCCGGCGGGGGACGGTGTACGCGCGGCCCTCGATGACGACGGGGACGAGATCGGGGGTGCTCGCCTTCCACTGGGCACGGCGGTGACGGGTGTTGCTGCGGGACATCTTGCGCTTGGGAACAGCCATGGCGCGAGCTTACATGAAAACGATTGTCGATTGCATTCGAGGGGCGGCGGACGGGCCCCGAGGCGCGCGCGGTGGGGGATGCGAAAAAGCGGCCGGGCGCACCGTGGGGGTGCGCCCGGCCGCTCCCTGTCAGGGGAGTCCCCCGAGGGGGTGTGGGGTGACGCCAGTGGGATGGCGCCAGGGGTGCCGTCAGCGGACGGCGTCGGAGGACGGCGTCGGCGGACTCAGCGGACTCAGAGGGCGAGGCCGGTGAGGACCAGCACGCGCTCGTAGGTGTAGTCCTCCATGGCGTAGCGGACGCCCTCGCGGCCCACGCCGGACTGCTTGGCACCGCCGTACGGCATCTGGTCGGCGCGGTAGGACGGCACGTCACCGACGATGACGCCGCCGACCTCGAGCGCGCGGTGGGCGCGGAAGGCCGTCTGCACGTCGTGGGTGAAGACACCGGTCTGGAGGCCGTACTGGGAGTCGTTCACCGCGGCGAAGGCCTCCTCCTCGCCGTCCACCCGGGAGAGGGTGAGGACCGGGCCGAAGACCTCGTCGCAGCCGAGGCGGGTGTCGGCGGGCACGTCCTCGAGGACGGTCGGCGCGTAGGTGGCGCCGTCCCGCTTGCCGCCGGTCAGCAGCCGGGCGCCGGCGGCCACGGCCTCGTCCACCCAGGACTCGACGCGCTTGGCGGCGTCCTCGCTCACCAGCGGGCCGACCTCGGTCGCCGGGTCCGACGGGTCGCCGGTGACCTGCGCCTCGACGGCGGCGACCACCTTGGGCACCAGCCGGTCGTACACCGAGGCGTCGGCGATGACGCGCTGCACCGAGATGCAGGACTGGCCGCCCTGGTAGTTGGAGAAGGTCGCGATCCGGGAGGCGGCCCAGTCCAGGTCCTCCTCGGAGGACCAGTCGGCGAGGACCACGGCCGCGCCGTTGCCGCCCAGTTCGAGGGTGGTGTGCTTGCGCGGCGCGGCGTCCAGCAGGGACCAGCCGACCGGGCCGGAGCCGGTGAAGGAGATGACCGGCAGGCGCTCGTCCCGCACCAGGGCGGGCATCCGGTCGTTGGGCACCGGCAGCACGCTCCAGGAGCCGGCGGGCAGCTCGGTCTCGGCGAGCAGCTCGCCGAGGATCAGCGCGGAGAGCGGGGTGGCCGGGGCGGGCTTGAGGATGATGGGCGCGCCGACCGCGATCGCCGGGGCGACCTTGTGGGCGCACAGGTTCAGCGGGAAGTTGAACGGCGCGATGCCGAGGACCGTGCCGCGCGGGAAGCGGCGGGTCAGGGCGAGCCGGCCGACGCCGCCGGCGTCGGTGTCCAGGCGCTGCGCCTCGCCACCGTTGAACCGGCGGGCCTCCTCCGCGGCGAACCGGAAGACGGAGACGGCGCGGCCGACCTCGCCGCGCGCCCACTTGATGGGCTTGCCGTTCTCGGCGGAGATCAGCTGGGCGATCTCCTCGGTGCGCTCGGCGAGCCGGCGGGAGACGTGGTCCAGCGCGGTGGCCCGCACATGGGCGGGGGTCGCGGCGTACTCGTCACGCACGGCGTCCGCGGCGGCGACGGCCTCCTCGACCTGCGCCGGGGTGGGGACGCTCACGGTGCCGACGAGGCGGCCGTCCCAGGGAGAGGTGACGTCGAACGTGTCGTCGCCGGTCGCCTTGCGGCCGGCGAGCCAGAACGCGTGGGCAGCGTCGCGCGGGGAGGTCACAGGGGTTACCGGCCCTTCCGGGGTGGTGGGTGGAGCGAATGTCTGGCCCCACCGTAGGGGCCGTCGGCGGGAATGCGGTTTGTCCGGCGTGGAGTGATCGCGGGCCGGGCTCCGCCGCTTTGTCGCCTCCGGCGGGGTGGGGGCGGGGTTCCGGCGCGGTGTCGCCCCCGGCGGGGTGGGGGCCAGCCGGAGGCGTCGGGTCAACTGAGGTGAGGGCCGGCCGGAGGCGTCGGGTCAGCGGGAGGCGTCGGTCGCCTTCAGGGCGAGCCAGAGCTCCATCCGGACGTCCGGGTCGTCCAGCGAGCGGCCGAGGATCTCCTCCACCCGCCGCATGCGATAGCGCAGCGTGTGCCGGTGCACCTTGAGGTCCGCCGCGGCCGCGTCCCACTGCCCGTGCCGCGACAGCCATGCCCGGAGCGAGGCCACCAGGTCGCCGCGCCCCCTGGCGTCGTGGTCGCGCAGCGCCCGCAGCATGCCGTCGGCGAACGCCCGTACGGCGTCGTCGGCCAGCAGCGGCAGTACGGAGCCCGCCGCGACCTGCTCGTGTTCGACCAGGGTCCGGCCGCGCCGGCGGGCCACCGAGAGGGCCTGCTCGGCCTGGCGGTGGGCGGTGGACGCGGCGATGGGCCCGGTGGGGGCCGACAGCCCGATCACCAGATCGCCGCTGCCGGCGGCCGCCGCCGCGCCCTGGTCGCGGGAGGGCGCCGCGCCGGCCCGCCGGGCCTCGACCCCCTCGGCGTACTGGGCACAGGCGGCGACCACCGCTCCCCCGTCCGGGGCGAGGACGGTCAGGCGGTCGCCCTCCGGCACCACGAGCACCGTTTCGCCGCCCCGGGCCGCCGCGGCCTCCAGGGCGTCGGCGAAGGAGCCGAGCGGGTCCTGGTCCGCGCCGGCCGACTCGCCCTCCGCCGCCGGGGCGGTGTCACCGGCCGGGGCGGCGGCGGGCCCGGGGGTGGGGGCGGGAACCGCGGCCGGCTCGGCGACCACCATGCGGAAGGGCGCGTCCAGCAGCCCGCCGTACAGTCCGCCGGCCACCGCGCGGGCGTGGTCGGGCTCCCCGGCGAGCAGCATCCGCAGTACGGCGGCGCCGAGCCGCAGTTCTGCCGCGTGCAGCGCCCGGGACCGTTCGGTGGTGAGGGTGAGCAGCGCGACCGCCGAGTGCACGGCGTACCGCTCGGCGGTGCCCAGCGCGGTGCCCGTGCCGACGGCCAGCACGCCGCGGGCGCGGCGGCCCGTGCCGAGGGACTGGAGCTCGACGCGGTCGTCGCCCCCGTCCTCGCCGTCCCCGCCGCCGACGACCGCGCTGGCCGGCGCGGGGCGCTCGCGCAGCCGTTCGACGTCCGCGGTCAGCCGGGCGGCGCGCCGGGCCGCCCAGTCCGGGGCGGCGGCCACGACCGCGCCCGAGGCGTCGTAGAGCGCCGCCCAGCCGTCGATGTGCGCCGCGAGCCGGCCGAGCAGCGCCGCGGGTCCCTCGGCGCCGAGCGCGGCGCGGGTCAGCTCGCGCTGCGCCTCGAAGCCGGCGGTGACGGCCCGGTACTGGTCGGCGGCGATGGCCGCGGACACCGCCTTGCTGATCGCGATGAAGGGGGTCCTGCGGGGCACCTCGAGCAGGGGCAGGCCCTCCTCGCGGGCGGCCGCGACCAGCGTCTCGGGAACGGCGTCCAGATTGACGCCCACGCCGAAGCCGAGACCCACGACGCCGGCGCCCGCCAGCCGCCGTACGTACCGGCGCATCGCCTCCGGGTCGTCGGTGTCCAGCTTCATCGCGGTGGTGAGCAGGAGCTCGCCGCCCTCCAGATAGGGCACCGGGTCGGCGAGCTCGCTGGTGTGGGCCCAGCGCACCTCGGTCCCCAGGCGGTCCTCCCCCGCGCGCACGACGAGCTTGAGCGCGGAGTGGTTGACGAGCGAGGAGAGGGTGGGCGGCATCCGGACCTTCAGCGACGACTTCGCCGTCCCGTATGAACGGCTTGGCCCAATTCTGCCTCAGCGGATGAAAGAGGGGCACCCCGGCCGACCGGGGGCAGGCCGGGGGCAGACCCGTGGCCGGCGGGAACGGGCCCGGGTTCAGCCGCGGAGGTTCACCAGAAGGGGCGGGGCGTGCTCCCCTCGCACCGTACGGAGCGAGAGCACGGCGTGCCCGGCCGGAAGGGCGTTGGCGAGCTCGGAGGCGGACCAGCGCTCGCGCTGCACCTGCCGTACGGTCACCGACTCCGTGGTCACGGGCTTGCCGGTCACCAGGGCGCGAATGAAGTGCAGTACGCGGGTGAGCGGCTCGTCGGCGAGCACCGGCCGGCTGGTGACATCGCGCGCCTCCACCCATTCGGTGCCCCACACCTCGGCGAACCGGGCGCCGTCCCAGGGGGTGACCCCGGCGAACGCCATCCGGCAGCCGACGGCGCCCAGCAGCGCCCCGCGCAGCGCCTCGGGGACGTCGTCCAGGGTGCGCAGGGCGAGGACGGCGCCCGCTCCGGCCGAGCGCAGCCGCTGGAGGCCGCGCAGCGCCTCGGGGGTGACGGTGTGCGTGGCGTCGTCGAGGATCAGACAGGCGAAGAGCGAGTGGTCCGTACGGGCGGAGGCGCACTCGACGAACTGGGCGAGCACCAGGCGCGCCAGCATCCGGGACGCCTCGGCGTGGCCGCGCTCCGGCAGGTCGATGCGGACCCGCAGCGGGTGGTCGAGGGCGCGCAGCGAGAACTGGCGGCTCTCCCCCGCCGGGTCGAAGAACCCGGCGAACGCCGGCCGGTCGAGCAGCGCGACACGCTCGGCCAGCACGGCCCCGATGTCCCCGGCGCGGCCCAGCTGCCGCTCGCGGGCCTCCAGGTCGCGGAGGTGGGCGTGCGGGCCGGTGGCGGCGGTTTCGAGGGCCGTACGGAGCGCGGTGAGGGCGGCGGGGGAGCCGTCGAGGAGCTCGCGCAGCTCGGGCACGGCGGGGAAGCGGCCGTGGGCGGCCCGGAAGGGGCCCAGGAGCTGGGCGAGGGCGGTGGCGGCGCGCCGCCGGCCGTCGCCGCCGGGCAGGGTGAGGGCGAGGTCGCCGATCAGCGCCTCGGCGAGGATGCCGGCGGCCTCGTCGGGGTCGGTCGTGCCGCCGTACAGATCGAGGTCGTGGTCGGAGTCGGGCCGGCCGATCCGCAGGACGACGTCGAAGGCGTCGTCGGGGGCGAGCGGCGTGCCGGCCGCGCCCACGGCGACGACCGCGGCCTGCCCGGCCAGCGCCTGGAGGCACAGCGACTCCAGTACGGGCCGCACGAGGTGCGCCGTCTTGCCGCTGGCGGGCGGGCCGACGGCGAGCAGGGAGGTGCCCAGCAGGTCGGGGTCGAGCGCGAACCCGGCGCCGCGGTGCCGATAGGGGTTGCGCTCGTCCTCCACGGTGAGGCCGAGGCGGACCTGGCCCGTGAGGAGGTCGTGGCGGGCGATCCGGGGCGCCGGGAGGTCACGCGCGCCGGAGGGGTGCGTCCAGGCGGTGGCGCCGTGGCGCAGCACGGTGTCGGTGAAGTCGGCCAGCCGGTCGGGCCGGGTGCGGGCGGAGCGCCAGGCGCGGGCGATGCGGGCGGCGTCCACGTCGTTCATCCGCCCGGCCCGGGCCTCGGCGGCCAGCCGCTCGGCGGCGTCCGGGGCGCCGCCCGCGCGCACATCGGGGAAGGCGGCGGGGTCCGCCTCGGGCGAGGCGGACCGGGGCGCCTGCGCGGTGGCCGGGTCGCCGTCCTCCCGCAGCCGGCGCAGGGGCGGGAGGACATAGCGGCGCCAGACCTCGGGCCAGCGGCCGAGGCGGCCGAAGACGACTGCCAGGAGGGCGATCACCACGGCGTAGTACAGAAGTCCGGCCGTGACGATCCACATGCTGCCGCTGCCGATCCAGGCATCCGGCATCAGGACGTGCAGCGGCCACAGCCAGTAGTCACCGAGGTAGCGGTTGTACAGCAGGGACCACAGAAGCCAGCCGCAGAAGAACGAGATCACCGCGCCGCTGATCAGGCGGCGGCCGGAGACCTCGTCCGGTTCCCGCGGGGGCTTGGGGCGGTGCCCGTAGCGCCAGATGCCCGGGGGGGCGTCCGCCGCCCGGGGCGTGCGCAGCCAGCCGAGGAACCGCTCGGCGGCCGGCACCGGCACCGACGCCGCACCCGCCGCGGCGTGCCCCGACGGCCCGTACGGCGCGTACGACCCGTACGGCGCCCGCGCCGGAGGTGGCGGCACCACGCCAGGCGCCGCACCAGGCGGCACAGCAAGAGGCGGCACGACAGGAGGCGGCACCGCACCAGGCGGCGCGTCCGGGAGCCGTACCGGTGGGACGGCCGGCATGGGCGGCAGGGCCCGCCCCCGCGTGCCGTGTGCGTCGTGACCGCCCTCGATGCCCATCTGCCGCCCCTCGCCCCCTCGTACCGCCGTACACCGTGACGTCGCTCCGCCGCCCAATCTAGCCGTCGCGGCGGCCCACTTCACCGGCCCGCGCCCCGGCGGCCCCGCCCGTTCGCGTCCCGCTTCACCGGCCCGCGCCCGGCAGTCCCGAGCCCCCGCTCACGGCGTACCGCGGCGCCCCGCCGCGCGGGAAGGCCCCGGGCGCGGACCATGGGAGAAAGCACGGAGGAAATCCTCCGTCGCGGACAACGCGACGCGCCCACCCCTACCGAACGGCGCATGCCCGCCTTGCCCGCCCGGCCCTAGCCTGCACGCAGAGGACCCGCACGGGCCGCAACCGGCGGCGCGGGGCCCGGCCCACGGCCCCGTGCGGGGCCACGTTCATCCCCGGACCACAGGAGATCCCCATGACCGCAACCGCCGGAGGCGCCTCGCTCCCGCAGGAGCGCCGCGTCGTCACCGCGATCCCCGGCCCGAAGTCGCAGGAGCTGCAGGCGCGCCGGCTGGCGGCGGTCGCCGGTGGCGTCGGGTCCGTGCTGCCGGTCTTCACCACGCGCGCGGGCGGCGGCGTGATCGAGGACGTGGACGGCAACTCCCTGATCGACTTCGGTTCCGGCATCGCCGTGACCTCCGTCGGTGCCAGCGCCGAGGCCGTGGTGCGCCGGGCGTCCGCGCAGCTCGCCGACTTCACCCACACCTGTTTCATGGTGACCCCCTACGAGGGTTACGTGGAGGTCTGCGAGGAGCTCGCGAAGCTCACCCCGGGCGACCACGCGAAGAAGTCCGCGCTGTTCAACTCCGGCGCCGAGGCCGTCGAGAACGCCGTCAAGATCGCGCGTGCGTACACCAAGCGCCAGGCCGTCGTGGTGTTCGACCACGGCTACCACGGCCGGACCAACCTCACCATGGCGCTCACGGCCAAGAACATGCCGTACAAGCACGGCTTCGGCCCGTTCGCGCCCGAGGTGTACCGCGTGCCCGTGGCGTACGGCTACCGCTGGCCCACCGGCCCGGAGAACTGTGGCGCCGAGGCGTCCGCCCAGGCCATCGACATGATCAACAAGCAGATCGGCGCCGAGAACGTCGCCGCGATCATCATTGAGCCCGTTCTGGGCGAGGGCGGCTTCATCGAGCCGGCCAAGGGCTTCCTGCCCGCGATGGTGAAGTTCGCCAACGACAACGGCATCGTCTTCGTCGCCGACGAGATCCAGTCCGGCTTCTGCCGCACCGGCCAGTGGTTCGCGTGCGAGGACGAGGGCATCGTCCCGGACCTGATCACCACCGCCAAGGGCATCGCGGGCGGTCTGCCGCTCGCCGCCGTCACCGGCCGCGCCGAGATCATGGACGCCGCCCACCCGGGCGGCCTGGGCGGCACCTACGGCGGCAACCCGGTGGCCTGCGCCGGTGCGCTCGGCGCCATCGAGACCATGCGCGAGCTGGACCTCAACGGCAAGGCCAAGCGGATCGAGGAGGTCATGAAGGGCCGCCTCACCACCCTGCAGGAGAAGCTCGCCGACCACGCGACCTGCCGCATCGGTGACATCCGCGGCCGTGGCGCCATGATCGCGATCGAGCTGGTGAAGCCGGGTTCGAAGGACCCGAACCCGGAGGCCGCCGGCGCGCTGGCCAAGGCCTGCCACGCCGAGGGCCTGCTGGTCCTCACCTGTGGCACCTACGGCAACGTGCTGCGCTTCCTGCCGCCGCTGGTCATCGGCGAGGACCTGCTGAACGAGGGCCTCGACATCATCGAGGGCGCGTTCGCCCGCATCTGACCGAGGCGGCCCCGCCCCACGCGGTACGGGGCCGCGTCAGGCAGTACGGAGCGGCCTCACGCAGTACGGGGGCGACCTCACGCAGTACGGAGGGCATCGGCGTCCGCGCGACAGTACGGACGCCGGTGCCCTCCGCGCGTTCCGGCCGGTGCGGCGGCGTCCCCGCCCCGCGTACGCGTTCCAACCGGCGCGACAGCGCCCCCGCCCCCGTACGCGTTCCAACCGGCGCCGCGGCGTCTCCCTGCGCGACCATACGGTCGTGATCGCGCGACGTGAAGAATCTGTGCGGGGGACATGGGGGTGGCGTGATCCGGCCATCCCGGGCTCGCCCCCTGCCGTACGGTTTCTGCAGATGAGAGAAACACCCCGTTCGCGGCAGGTCGCGAACGGCTCCGAGCCGGCGCGCACCCAGCCCCGGCACGGCCGTGCCCTCGCGCACACCACTGGAGCCAGCGGCTCCGGAACTCCTCACCGGTCGGACGGCCGCCCGCCCCACACCCCCCGGGGCGCGCGGTGCGCCGAGCGGGACGGCCTCCCCGGAACCTCCCCCCTTGTTCCGCGGAGGCCGTCATTCCTCCGGTCGCTCCTCCGCCGCCCGCCCTCGCGGCAGACGCGCCCGCGACCGCACTCCGCCGCGGCCACCTGGGCGGTCATCGCCCTGTGCGCGCTGCTCTTCGCCCTGGTCACCTGGCAGGTGGGCACCCATGGGCCGCTGTGGTCGCTGGACGAGCGGATCGGCCGGGCGCTGGGCCGGCCGAAGTCCCCGTCCGCCGTGGCCGAACTCTGCGCCGACCTCGGCAACCTGCCCGTGGCCGCGGGCGTTCTGGCGGCGGCCACCGGGTACGCCGTGTGGCGGGCGCGCCGCGCGGGGGCCCGTGCCCGGTCGGCCGGGACCTGGCTGCCGCCGCTGTCCGCCTGGCTGGCGATGGGCGCCGCCGCGGCGCTGGTGGTGCCGCTGAAGCACGCGCTGGCCCGGCCGGGTCCGAGCGGTCCCCTGATCGGCTACTCCGGCTACTACCCCTCCGGTCACACCGCGACGGCGGTCGTCGCCTATGGCACCGCCGCCGTACTGGTCGCCGGGGCGGCGGCACGGCGACAGCACGCGAGGAGCGGCCCACCGCCGGCCCGTCGAGAGGCCCAGCGAGAGGCCCATCGCGAGGCCCGGCAACAGGCACGACCACAGGCCCGGCACCAGGCGCCGAGGCGCTCACGGTGGCTCCCGGCCACCGCCGCCGTCCTGCTCAACCTCGCCGTGGCGGCCGGTCTGGTCCGGCGCGGCTACCACTGGCCGCTGGACGTCCTGGGCAGCTGGCTGCTGTGCGTGCCGCTCGTCCTGGCCGTCGCCCGGGTCTCCGTGGCGGTCAGCCGTCGCCCCGGGCGAGCCGGGCCGCGGCCTCGTGCATCGACAGCTCCAGGAGCGCCGGGTCGGTGAGGGCCCCGCTGCCGTCGGGGACGACGAGCCAGCGGACCCCGCTCGTGACCCGGCCCGGGTGCGGCACGGCGATCCAACTGCCCCGGCCGGCGGCCCGTACGCCCGTGCCGACCCAGCGCGTCGAGGTGCCCGCCGGCACGAAGAACCCCGTCCGGGCGTCGCCGAAGTCGGCGAGCACCGGCCCCGGGCGCGCCACGCAGCGCGCGAGCACGCCGAGCGTGGCCCGGCCGAGGGGGCCGGGCACGACGAGGACGTCCCAGAGCCGGCCGGCGGGCAGCAGCGTCACCCCCAGCGGGGCGCGCTCCCACTCCCGCCGGCAGGCCCGGGGGTCGGGTGCCGCCGATACGAGCCAGTCCACCGCGCTGTGTGCCCCCGTGCCGTGCATGCCGACCCCTCCTGTCGTCCCGCTGTGCGCTCGAGGTGCGTCACCGAGGGAGAGGGGGCCGCGCGCCGCCGCTTACGCGACTTCGCCGAAAAGCCCTCAGCTGCGGAAAAACCCTCAGCTGTCGAAGCCCAGCCCGACCCGGTCCATCGCCTTCAGCCACAGGTTGCGCCGCCCGCCGTGCGCGTCGGAGCGCGACAGGGACCACTGGGTGAGCCCGATGCCCGCCCAGCGCACCGGCTCCGGCGGGAATGGCAGCGGCTTGGTCCGCACCATCTCCGTCTCCGTGCGTTCGGTGCGCTCGCCGGCGAGCAGATCGAGCATCACGTCCGCGCCGAACCGGCTCGCGCCGACGCCGAGACCGGTGTAGCCGACCGCGTACGCGACGCGGCCCCCGTAGGCGGTGCCGAAGAAGGGCGAGAAGCGCGAGCAGGTGTCGATGACCCCGCCCCAGGTGTGGCTGAAGCGCACGCCCTCCAGCTGCGGGAAGCAGCGGAAGAAGTGGGCGGCGAGCTTGACGAAGGTCTCCGGCCGCTGGTGGAAGTCCTGGGCGATCCGGCTGCCGTAGTGGTAGATCACGTCGTAGCCGCCCCACAGGACGCGGTTGTCGGACGTGAGCCGGAAGTAGTGGAAGTGGTTGGCGCTGTCGCTCAGGCCCTGGCGTCCGCGCCAGCCGATGGAGGCCAGCTGCTCCTCGGTGAGCGGCTCGGTGGTCAGGACGTAGTCGTAGACGGGGACGACATAGGCGCGCACCCGGCGGACCAGCGAGGGGAAGGCGTTGGTGCCGAGGGCGACCTGACGGGCGTGCACCCGGCCGTAGGGGGTGCGGACCGCCATCCCGGGGCCGCGCCCGGAGAGGGAGGCGGCGCGGGTGTGTTCGTAGATCCGGACGCCGCGCTCCAGGCAGGCCCGCTTGAGCCCCCACACCAGCCGGGCCGGGTTGAGCATGGCGACGCCCGTGCGGTCCCAGAGCCCGGCCAGGAAGGTGGGCGAGTGGACCTCGGCCCGCACCGCGTCGCGGTCGAGGTAGGTGAGGTCCAGGCCGAGCCGCCCGGCCTCCTCGGCGGTCTCGCGGAGTTCGTCGACCTGGTGCGGCTCGGTGGCGAGTTCGATCTCGCCGGTGCGTTCGAAGTCGCAGTCGATGCCGTGGCGGGCGATGGCGGACTCGATGCCGTCGAGGTTGCGCTTGCCGAGGTCGGTGAGGGTGGCGGCCTCGTCGGGCCAGCGGGCGAGGCCGTTGCCGAAGCCGTGGGTGAGGGAGGCGGCGCAGAAGCCGCCGTTGCGGCCGGAGGCGGCCCAGCCCACCTCCTGGCCCTCGATGAGCACCACATCGCGGTCCGGGTCGCGCTCCTTGGCGTTGAGCGCGGTCCACAGTCCGCTGTAGCCGCCGCCGACGACGAGGAGGTCGCAGTGCTCCTCGCCGACGAGGGCGGGTCGGGGGCGGGGCCGTTCGGGGTCGTCGAGCCAGTACGGGACCGGCTGTGCGTCGGCGAGTGATTGCGCAGGGTTCATGGCGACCGAGGCCATGATCTCAACTCCTCTTGCGGCGGCTTCCGGCCAGTTGGCCGATGAGTACGCAGAGCACGGCGATGGCGAACATGGCCGTGCCGATGACGTTGATCTGTACGGGGGTTCCGCGCTGGGCCGAGCCCCAGACGAACATGGGGAATGTGACGGTGGAGCCCGCGTTGAAGTTGGTGATGACGAAGTCGTCGAACGACAGGGCGAAGGCGAGCAGCGCGCCGGCGACGATGCCGGGCGCGGCGATCGGCAGGGTGACGCGCAGGAAGGTCTGCACGGGGCCGGCGTAGAGGTCCTGGGCGGCCTGTTCGAGCCGGGGGTCCATGCTCATCACGCGCGCCTTGACCGCGGTGACCACGAAGCTCAGGCAGAACATGATGTGGGCGATGAGGATCGTCCAGAAGCCGAACTCGATGCGCATGTTGAGGAAGAGCGTGCCGAGGGAGGCGGCCATGACCACCTCGGGCATGGCCATCGGCAGGAAGATGAGGGTGTTGACGGCGCCGCGGCCGCGGAAGCGGTAGCGGGCCAGCGCAAAGGCGATCATCGTGCCGAGGACGGTGGCCCCGAGGGTGGCGTAGAGGGCGATCCACAGGCTCAGGGAGAGCGATCCGCACAGGTCCGCGACGCCGCAGGGGTCGGTCCAGGCGTCGGTGGAGAAGCGCTGCCACTCGTAGTTGAACCGGCCGTTGGGCTTGTTGAACGAGAACACCAGGACGATGACGTTCGGCAGGACGAGGTAGCAGAGCGTCGCCAGGCCGGCGAGCACCACCAGATTGCGGCGCAGCCAGCGCAGGGGGGCGGGCGGTGTCATGGCCATCAGACGATCTCCTCCGTCCCGGACCGGCGGATGTAGACGGTGACCATCGCCAGGATCGCCGCCATGAGGAGGAAGGAGAGCGCGGCGGCCGTGGGGTAGTCGAGCACCCTCAGGAACTGCGACTGGATGACGTTGCCGACCATCTTCTCCTCGGTGGAGCCGAGCAGTTCCGCGTTGATGTAGTCGCCGGTGGCGGGGATGAAGGTGAGCAGGGTGCCGGCGACGACACCGGGCATGGACAGCGGGAACGTCACGGTGCGGAAGGTGGTGAAGGGCCTGGCGTACAGGTCGCCGGCGGCCTCGTGCAGCCGGGCGTCGATCCGCTCCAGCGAGGTGTAGAGGGGCAGGATCATGAAGGGGAGGAAGTTGTAGGTGAGGCCGCAGATCACCGCGAGCGGGGTGGCCAGCACCCGGTCGCCCTCGGTGAGGCCGAGCCATGCCGTCACATCGGTCAGGTGGAGCGTGTTGAGCACGCCGACGACGGGCCCGCCGTCGGCGAGGATCGTCTTCCAGGCGAGGGTGCGGATGAGGAAGCTGGTGAAGAACGGCGCGATCACCAGCACCAGGAACAGGTTGCGCCAGCGGCCCGCCCGGAAGGCGATGGTGTAGGCCAGGGGGTAGCCGATCAGCAGGCAGAGCCCGGTGGCGCCGGCGGCGTAGAGCACGGAGCGCAGGAACTGCGGGTAGTACTCGGTGAGGGCGTCCCAGTAGGTGGCGAAGTGCCAGGTGACGGTGAAGCCCTCTTCGAGCGAGCCGGTCTGCACCGAGGTGGACGCCTGGTAGACCATGGGCGCGGCGAAGAAGACCAGCAGCCAGACGATGCCGGGCAGCAGCAGCCAGTACGGAGCGAGGCGGCGGCGCGGGCGCCGTACGGTCGCGGGGGACGCCTCGGGGGCACCGTTCTGAGCGTGCCCGGCCGGGGGTGTACGGGTCGGGGCGGGACCGGCCGACGGCGTACGGGTCACGGGCCCCTCGGTGGGGCGCGGCTCCTCGCTCATGTGTCCTCCTCCGTTCCCGCGTCGATGTCCTGCGCGGCGTCGAGGCCGAAGGTGTGGGCGGGGTTCCAGTGCAGGGCGACCTCCGCGCCGGGGACGAGGCGGCCGTCCCGCTCGATGTTCTGCTCGTAGACGGCGACCTGGCCGGCGCCGGGGCAGTCGACGAGGTACTGGGTGGAGACGCCGGTGAAGCCGGCGTCGACGATCCGGCCGCCGATCCGGTTGCGCCCCTCGGCGATGGCAGCCGCCTCGTCGGCGTGGGTGAGGGAGAGCTTCTCGGGGCGGACGCCGGCGAGCACCCGGCCGCCCGTGCGGGTGGGCGCCGAGCAGCGCGCCACCGGGAGCCTGAGCAGCGTCTCGCCGGCCTTGAGCAGGAGGTCGTCCCCGGCCGTCCCGGCGATCTCGGCCTCGATGAGGTTGGAGGTGCCCAGGAAGTTGGCGACGAAGGTGGTGCCGGGGTTCTCGTAGAGGTCGGCGGGCGCGCCGAGCTGTTCGACCCGGCCGCCGTTCATCACCGCGACCGTGTCGGCCATGGTCATGGCCTCCTCCTGGTCGTGGGTGACGTGGATGAAGGTGATGCCGACCTCGGTCTGGATGCGTTTGAGCTCCAGCTGCATCTGGCGGCGGAGCTTGAGGTCGAGGGCGCCGAGCGGCTCGTCGAGGAGCAGCACCTGGGGGTGGTTGATCAGGGCGCGGGCGACGGCGACCCGCTGCTGCTGGCCGCCGGAGAGCTGGTGCGGCCGGCGCCGCGCGTAGTCGCCGAGCTGGACGAGGTCGAGCATCTCACCGACCTGCTTGCGCACCGAGGAGATGCCGCGCCGGCGCAGCCCGAAGGCGACGTTCTCGTAGATGTCGAGGTGCGGGAAGAGGGCGTAGCTCTGGAACACCGTGTTGACCGGCCGCTTGTACGGGGGCAGGGCGGTCACGTCCCGGTCGCCGAGCGCGACGGTGCCGCCGGTGGGCTCCTCCAGGCCGGCGATCATGCGCAGGGTGGTGGTCTTGCCGCAGCCGGAGGCGCCGAGCAGGGCGAAGAACGAGCCGGCCGGCACGGTGAGGTCGAGGGGGTGGACGGCGGTGAAGGCGCCGTACCGCTTGCTGAGCCCGGTGAGGCGGACATCGCCGCCGCTGTGCTGGGTGGTGGTGGTCATGGGGTGCGGTCCCGGGGGTGTCGTGGGTCGGGCGGCCGGTCGTCAGGCGCCGATGAGCTTGGCGAACTTCTCTTCGAACGCCGTTTCCTCGTCGGGGGTGAGGCTGCGGAATTCGTGCGACTTCGCGGTCATCGCCGCGTCGGGGACGACCAGCGGGTTGTCGGCCAGCGCCTGGTCGATCTTCGCCAGTTCGGGGCGCACGCCCTCCACCGGGCAGACGTAGTTGATGTAGGCGGCGACCTTCGCGGCGACCGCCGGCTCGTAGTAGTAGTCGATGAGCCGTTCGGCGTTCGCCTTGTGCCGGGCCCGGTTGGGGATCAGCAGGTTGTCGGTGGCGGTGATGTAGCCGGCCTCCGGGACGGCGTACTTGACCGCGGGGTTGTCGGCCTGGAGCTGGAGGAGGTCGCCGGCCCAGGCGAGACAAGCGGCGATGTCGCCCTTGCTGAGGTCGTTGATGTAGTCGTTGCCGGTGAAGCGGCGGATCTGCTTGCGGTCGACGGCCTTCTGGACGCGGGCGACGGCCGCGTCGTAGTCGTCGGCCGTGAAGTTCTCCGGGCGCTTGCCCATGTCCAGCAGGGTCATCCCGACCGTGTCGCGCATCTCGGAGAGCAGCCCGACCCGGCCGGTGAGCGCGGGGTCGTCGAGGAGCTGGGCGACGGAGGTGACCGCGCGGCCGCCGGTGGCCTTCTCGTTGTAGGCGATGACGGTGGGGATCGCGACCCAGGGGTAGGAGTGGGCGCGCCCGGGGTCCCAGTCGGGGCTGCGGAAGGGCTGGGCGAGGTTGGCGTAGGCGTGCGGCAGCCGGGCCGCGTCGAGCTTCTGCGCCCAGCCGAGGCGGATCATCCGGCCGGCGAGCCAGTCGGTGACGACGATCAGGTCGCGGCCGGGGTCCTGACCGGCCGCGAGCTGCGGCTTGATCTTGCCGAAGAACTCGACGTTGTCGTTGATGTCCTCGGTGTACTTCACGGCGATGCCGGTGCGGCGGGTGAACTCGTCCAGCGTGGGCCGGGTGCGCTGGTCGTCGCCGACGTCCATGTACTCCGTCCAGTTGGAGAAGGCGACCTGCTTCTCCTCGCCGGAGCGGTCCTCGGCCGCGCCGCCGTCCTTGCGGGCGGCGGGCGGGATGCCACAGGCGCTCAGCGCCCCGAGCCCGCCCAGCGCCAGCGCGCCGCCGCCGGTGGCCCGCAGCAGGGCCCGCCGGCTCAGGGCGCCGCGGCCGCCGGTGAGGCTGCGGCGGATGGCGGCGGCCAGCGGCGGGGACAGGCGGTCGGGCTCGTAGTGCTCCATTTCTGCGCCCTTTCGAGGGTGTCGGCCGGCGGCCGGCCGGGGGTGGCCGGTGGCGGTCGGGTGGCTCCGCCGGTCTCGGTACGTGCGGGGCCGCGCCCGTGGGGGCCGGCCGGTGGGGGGGGAGGCGGCCGGTGAACGGCCCCCGCGGTCAGGGGTCAGGGTCAGGGGTCGGGGACCCACGGCCCGCGGTCAGCGATCAGCGGTCCCCGAAGACGGTGCGGTGCCAGTCCTTCCGAGCCACCGCGGTGTTGTCGTACATCACGTGCTTGATCTGCGTGTACTCGTCGAAGGAGTACGCGGACATGTCCTTGCCGTAGCCGGAGGCGCGGTGCCCGCCGTGCGGCATCTCACTGATGATCGGCACGTGGTCGTTGATCCAGACGCAGCCGGCCCGCAGCTCGCGGGTGGCCCGGCCGGCCCGGTAGAGGTCGCGGGTCCAAGCGGAGGCGGCGAGCCCGTAGGGGGTGTCGTTGGCGAGGGCGAGGCCCTCGTCGTCGCCGTCGAACGGCAGCACGACCAGGACCGGGCCGAAGATCTCCGCCTGGACGATCTCGCTGTGCTGGGGTGCGTCCGTGATCAGGGTGGGGCGGTAGTACGCGCCGCGGGCGAGGTCGCCGTCCCGGGCCGCGGAGGGCGCCTCGCCGCCGGTGACGACTCTGGCGTGGCCGCGGGCGCGCTCCACGAAGCCGGCCACGCGGTCGCGCTGGGCGAGGGAGATGAGCGGGCCGAGGTCGGTGGCCGGGTCGAACGGGTCGCCGAGCCGCACGGTGGCCATCAGGTCGGCGACGCCGGAGACGAAGGCGTCGTACAGGGGGCGCTGCACATAGGCGCGGGTGGCCGCGGTGCAGTCCTGTCCGCTGTTGATGAGCGCGGCGGCGACGGCCCCGTGGACGGCGGCCTCCAGGTCGGCGTCGTCGAAGACGACGAAGGGCGCCTTGCCGCCGAGTTCGAGGTGGAGCCGCTTGACGGTGCGGGTGGCGATCTCGGCGACCCGCTTGCCGACGGCGGTGGACCCGGTGAAGGAGGTCATGGCGACCCCGGGGTGGCCGACCAGGTGTTCGCCCACGTCCTTCCCGGCGCCGCTGACGATGTTGACGACGCCGTCGGGAAGGCCCGCCTCGGTCGCCGCGCGGGCGAACATCAGCGAGGTGAGCGGGGTGAGTTCGGAGGGCTTGAGCACGATCGTGTTGCCCGCGGCGACGGCAGGAAGGATTTTCCAGGCGGCCATCTGGAGCGGGTAGTTCCAGGGGGCGATGGAGCCGATGACGCCGATCGGCTCCCGGCGGACGTACGAGGTGTGGTCGGCGCTGTACTCCCCCGCGGCCCGGCCCTCCAGATGGCGGGCGGCGCCGGCGAAGAAGGAGGTGTTGTCGAGGGTGCCGGGCACGTCGAACTCCGTCGACAGCTTGATCGGCTTGCCGCACTGCGCCGTCTCGGCGGCGGCCAGTTCCTCGGCCTGCCCGGCGAGGACGGCGGCGAAGCGGTGCAGGGCGTCGGAGCGCTCACCTGGCGTGGCGGAGGACCACACGGGGAAGGCCCGCGCCGCCGCCTCCACGGCGGCGTCGACATCGGCGGTGCTCGCCAGCTCGTAGCCGTACACCCGCTCGCCCGTGGCGGGGTCGACGACCGCCTGCTCGGTGCCCGAGCCACCGCGGCGCGGACGGCCGGCGATGTACTGGGCGCCGTCCGCGAAGCGGTCTGCCGTCCGGAAGCGATTGCGCATGACGCTCTCCTCGGCCGAAGTCACCCGCGCGGGCGGGGTTCGGCGTAGCTCCAGCCCGAATTGAGGGCTGATCCTGACAGAGGACCCTGCCGCCAACAAGGGATTCCGTTGTTTCCGTTTGATCACGCGACGAATTCGGTCATGGCGGCGGGGTCCGGGTTCGGGGTGGGGACCTTCGTCGACGTGCGGTGGTGGGTGAGGTTCGTGGCGGCATGCCGAGGGAGCGGGCGAACGGCCGCCACCAGCCGCCGGCCGGCGCGGCGCCGCGCGCCTGCCCCGGCACGGGCTCGTCCACCGGGCCCCGGCGGCGCGCTGACACGCCGTCCGCCGGTGGCCCTCGCCCTACGGCACGAGGACGGGCGGCGGGGCCGGGCGGGCCGCTGCCCCCAGCAGCCGGGTGGTGCCGTAACCCTGGGTGCCGTCACCGTACGTGTCGGTGTCACCGGAGCCGGACGAGGGAACCGTCAAGGCCAGCGCCAGCAGCCCTCCGCCGAGCAGGATGGCTATCACGCCCATGATCACTCCGGCCAGCGCCTGACCGCCGTTGGTCGCCTCTCCCCGGCCGGCCCGGACGCGGCCGATCACACCGAAGACGACGGCGAGCAGCCCCAGGAGGCAGGCGAAGAAACTGGTCAGGAACAGGGCGGTGCCCACGATTCCGAGCGCCAGACCCGCGACCCCCATCCCGTTCCTGGGCGGCGGCATCCCGTACGGGCCGTACGGCAGCCCGGAGCCGTAGCCGTACGGGAGCCCCTGGCCGTAGTGGGGAGCGGGCGCGGGCCCGCCGTAGCCGTACGGGGTCGTCGGCCCGGCGCCGTACGGAGCCGTCGGCGCGCCGCCGTACGAAGCCGTCGGCCCGGCGCCGTACGAAGCCGTCGGCCCGGCGCCGTACGAGGGCTGCGGCGGATGGCCCGTGCCGTAGGGGTGGGCCGGCCCCGGCGCGGGGCTCGTGGAGTGAGGGGAACCGGCGGCGGGCAGGGCCGTCACCGTCGGATGCTCGGCCATCGACCGACCGCCGAGCGGCGGCTGTTGCCCCGGCGGCGCCCAGGGATCGCCACGATCCGGCTGGGGCGGTCGCTCGGCGTTGTCGGACATGACCCTCTCTCCTTTGGATGCCCGGTAATGCTACGGCCTGTGTCCGGGCCCCCCTGGCCACCTACGATGATCGGTGACCAGACGTTCCCGGGAGGAACCGTTGACCGATCTCCAGACCTTCATCGCCGGCCTGCCCAAGGCGGAGCTCCATGTGCACCACATCGGGTCCGCGTCCCCCCGCATCGTCGCCGAGCTCGCCGCCCGGCACCCGGACTCCAAGGTGCCCACCGATCCCGAGGCGCTGGTCGACTACTTCACCTTCCGCGACTTCGCCCACTTCGTGGAGGTCTATCTGTCCGTCGTCGATCTGATCCGCACCCCCGAGGACGTGCGGCTGCTCACCTATGAGATCGCGCACGACATGGCGCGGCAGAGCATCCGCTACGCCGAGCTGACCCTCACCCCGTACAGCTCGGTCCGCCGCGGCATCCCGGACGCCGCGTTCATGGAGGCCATCGAGGACGCCCGCAAGTCCGCCGAGGCCGATCTCGGCGTCGTGCTGCGCTGGTGCTTCGACATCCCCGGCGAGGCGGGGCTGGCGGCGGCCGAGGAGACGACCCGGCTGGCGGTGGACCTCGGGCCGGAGGGCCTGGTCTCGTTCGGGCTCGGCGGCCCCGAGATCGGCGTGCCCCGCCCGCAGTTCAAGCCGTACTTCGACCGCGCCATCGCCGCCGGGCTGCACAGCGTGCCGCACGCCGGGGAGACCACCGGGCCGCAGACGATCTGGGACGCCCTCACCGAGCTGCGCGCGGAGCGGATCGGCCACGGCACCAGCGCCACCCGGGACCCGCGGCTGCTGGAGCACCTCGCGGAGCACCGCATTCCGCTGGAGGTCTGCCCCACCTCGAACATCGCGACCCGGGCGGTACGGGACCTGGCGGAGCACCCGATCAAGGAGATGGTGGCGGCCGGGGTGCTGGTCACCGTCAACAGCGACGACCCGCCCATGTTCGGCACCGACCTCAACAGCGAGTACGCCGTCGCGGCCCGGCTGCTGGAGCTGGACGAGAGCGGGGTCGCGGCGCTGGCCCGCAACGCCGTGGAGGCGTCCTTCCTCGATCCGCGGGGCAAGGCCGATCTGATCGCGGAGATCGACGCGTACACCGCCGCCTGGCAGCAGGCGTAGGCCGGCGAACGGCGCGCCGGTTCGCCACCCGCGCCCGGAAACGGCGCGGTGACGGCTCAGGAGTTGAGCGACGTCATGACGTGCTTGATGCGCGTGTAGTCGTCGAAGCCGTACGAGGAGAGGTCCTTGCCGTAGCCGGACTTCTTGAAGCCGCCGTGCGGCATCTCGGCGACCAGCGGGATGTGGGTGTTGATCCACACGCAGCCGAAGTCGAGCTTCTTGGACATCCGCATGGCGCGGCCGTGGTCCTTGGTCCACACCGAGGAGGCGAGGGCGTACTCGACCCCGTTGGCGTACTCGACGGCCTGGTCCTCGTCCGTGAACTTCTGGACGGTGATGACCGGGCCGAAGACCTCCTTCTGGACGATCTCGTCGTCCTGCTTCAGGCCGGAGACGACCGTGGGGGCGAAGAAGAAGCCCTTCTCGCCCACGCGGTGGCCGCCCGTCTCCACCTTCGCGTGCGCCGGCAGCCGCTCGATGAAGCCGCTGACCTGGGCGAGCTGGTTGGCGTTGTTGAGGGGGCCGTAGAGCACGTCCTCGTCGTCCGGGGCGCCGGTCTTCGTGTCGGCGGCGGCCTTGGCGAGCGCGGTGACGAACTCGTCGTGGATGGACTCGTGCACCAGCACGCGGGTCGCGGCCGTGCAGTCCTGGCCCGCGTTGAAGAAGCCGGCCACCGAGATGTCCTCGACGGCCTGGGCGATGTCGGTGTCCTCGAAGACGACGACCGGGGCCTTGCCGCCGAGCTCCAGGTGGACCCGCTTGAGGTCCTTGGAGGCGCTCTCGGCGACCTGCATGCCGGCGCGCACGGAGCCGGTGATGGAGGCCATGGCGGGGGTCGGGTGCTCGACCATCAGCCGGCCGGTGTCGCGGTCGCCGCAGATGACGTTGAACACGCCGCGCGGGGCGCCGATCTCCTCCAGCACGCCACCGATGATCTCGGCCAGCAGAACGGTGGAGGCCGGGGTGGTGTCCGAGGGCTTGAGGACGACCGTGTTGCCCGCGGCGAGCGCCGGGGCGAACTTCCACACGGCCATCATCATCGGGTAGTTCCACGGCGCGACCTGGGCGCAGACGCCCACCGGCTCGCGCCGCACGATGGAGGTCAGGCCCTCCATGTACTCGCCGGCCGAGCGGCCCTCGAGCATGCGCGCCGCGCCGGCGAAGAAGCGGATCTGGTCCACCATCGGCGGGATCTCCTCGGACCGGGTCAGTCCGATGGGCTTGCCGGTGTTCTCCGACTCGGCGGCGATGAGCTCCTCGGCGCGGGCCTCGACGGCGTCCGCGATCTTGAGCAGGGCCTTCTGGCGCTCGGCCGGCACCAGGTCGCGCCAGGCCGGGAAGGCGGCCTCGGCGGCGGCCATGGCGGCGTCCACGTCCGCCGCGCCGGACAGCGGCGCGGTGGCGTACACCTCGCCCGTGGCGGGATTGACCACGTCGGTCGTCCGCCCGTCGGCGGCGTCCCGGAACTCCCCGTTGATGTAGTTACGCAAACGGCGCGGCTCGGTGGTCACTTGCCACTCCTCCTGGTCAGCTGGATGTCCGCTGGGTGAGACAAGCCCACCCTAGCCACTGAGGCGACGCTTTCGACATACCCGCCAGCACATGACAACGGAATCAGTGGTTCCTGGATATCACAACGACGGATTTCATCGATTCAGGGTTGCCAGACGGACGACTCTGTTGCAGAGTGAGGCCGTGGCCACACGTGACAAGAACGGCTCGACCGTCGACGCCGTCTCCCTGGCGATCATCGAACAGCTCCAGGAGGACGGGCGACGCCCCTACGCCGCGATCGGAAAGGCCGTCGGGCTCTCCGAGGCGGCGGTGCGTCAGCGGGTGCAGAAACTGCTGGACCAGGGCGTGATGCAGATCGTCGCGGTGACGGACCCCCTCACCGTGGGGTTCCGCCGCCAGGCGATGGTGGGCATCCGCGCCGAGGGCGATCTGGACCCGGTCGCGGACGCGCTGACGGACATGGACGAGGTGGAGTACGTGGTGATGACCGCGGGCTCCTTCGACCTCATCGTGGAGATCGTCTGCGAGGACGACGACCACCTGCTGGAAGTGATCAACAAGCGGATTCGCACGCTGCCCGGCGTGCGGTCCACCGAGAGCTTCGTCTACCTCAAGCTCCGCAAGCAGACCTACACCTGGGGAACCCGATAGTCATGAGCGCCGACCTCTCGAAGACGGCGTACGACCACCTGTGGATGCACTTCACCCGCATGTCGTCGTACGAGAACGCGCCCGTGCCGACGATCGTGCGCGGCGAGGGCACCTACATCTACGACGACAAGGGCAAGCGGTACCTCGACGGCCTCGCCGGGCTGTTCGTGGTGCAGGCCGGCCACGGCCGTACGGAACTCGCCGAGACCGCCTACAAGCAGGCGCAGGAGCTGGCGTTCTTCCCCGTGTGGTCCTACGCCCACCCGAAGGCGGTGGAGTTGGCCGAGCGGCTCGCGCACCACGCCCCGGGCGACCTCAACAAGGTCTTCTTCACCACCGGCGGCGGCGAGGCCGTCGAGACCGCCTGGAAGCTGGCGAAGCAGTACTTCAAGCTGGTCGGCAAGCCGACCAAGCACAAGGTCGTATCGCGGGCCGTCGCCTACCACGGCACCCCGCAGGGCGCCCTGGCGATCACCGGCCTGCCGGCCCTGCGGGCCCCCTTCGAGCCGCTGGTCCCCGGCGCCCACAAGGTGCCGAACACCAACATCTACCGCGCGCCGCTCTTCGGGGACGACCCGGAGGCCTTCGGCCGCTGGGCGGCCGACCAGATCGAGCAGCAGATCCTCTTCGAGGGCCCGGACACCGTCGCCGCGGTCTTCCTGGAGCCGGTGCAGAACGCCGGCGGCTGTTTCCCGCCGCCGCCCGGCTACTTCCAGCGGGTCCGCGAGATCTGCGACCGGCACGACGTCCTGCTCGTCTCGGACGAGGTCATCTGCGCCTTCGGCCGGCTCGGCACGATGTTCGCCTGTGACAAGTTCGGCTACGTGCCGGACATCATCACCTGCGCCAAGGGCATGACCTCCGGCTACTCCCCCATCGGCGCCGCGATCATCTCGGACCGGCTCGCCGAGCCCTTCTACAAGGGCGACAACACGTTCCTGCACGGCTACACCTTCGGCGGCCACCCGGTCTCCGCGGCCGTGGGCCTGGCCAACCTCGACATCTTCGAGCGCGAGAACCTCAACCAGCACGTGCTGGACAACGAGGGCGCCTTCCGCGCCACGCTGGAGAAGCTGCACGACCTGCCGATCGTGGGCGACGTCCGCGGCAACGGCTTCTTCTACGGCATCGAACTGGTGAAGGACAAGGCCACCAAGGAGTCCTTCGACGCGGAGGAGACCGAGCGGATTCTCTACGGCTTCCTGTCCAAGGCGCTGTTCGAGAACGGGCTGTACTGCCGCGCCGACGACCGCGGCGACCCGGTCGTGCAGCTGGCGCCCCCGCTGATCTCGGATCAGTCGACCTTCGACGAGATCGAGCAGATCCTGCGGGCGACGCTGACGGAGGCCTGGACCAAGCTCTGAGGCCCGAAGGGCCCGCCCGAACCGGGGCCGGTGTCACCGGCCCCGGTTCGGCCTGTCCGACCGCGGCGGGCCCCGAAACGGGCGTGTCGACTGCCCCTCAAAGGGGGCGAATTGCTCCGACCGGGTGGTGTCGCCCGGCCATATTCCCCGGGAATTCCCTCATTTCGCACAACACCCGAGCGGTTGTGCGATGATTTGGCCCGCTCACTGGCGGGCCCGACCCGTCCGGCGTGGTCCCCGGCCGGACCGCGCACGTCCGCCCCGACGCCTCCGAGTCGACGGGCGAACGGCTGTCCGGTCGGCGCCCCGGCGCACGGCTCCGCACGAACTGTCATATGAGCCCAACTGGAGGAAACCGAGCCGCGCGCGCTCCGAACTGCGCCGACCGCGCCACCGGAGTCCCTACCGTGCCAGTGACCGAACTGGTCCCGTGTTCGTTCACCCGGACAGGGGAACGGACCGTCGTAGGTAAGCCGAGGTGTTCGACATGGTGGCCCCGCCGGACAACGACGTGCTCTGGGCACGTGCCCTGCACCACTCCCACAATGGCTCCCCCGCGCTCACCGGCGTCTCCGTCGGCGTCCGCGAGGGCGAGATCCTCGCGGTCACGGGACCGCGGGGCAGCGGCAAGACGACCCTGCTCCAATGCCTCGCGGCGCATCTCGTCCCGGACAGCGGCGAGGTGTGGTTCAACAGCGCCCCGGTGCACACCATGAGCGCCGGCGCCCGCGAGCGGCTGCGCCGGGAGCGGTTCGGCTGGATCGACACCGAACCGCGGCTGGTGCCCGAGCTGTCCGCCTGGGAGAACGCCGCGCTGCCGCTGCTGCTGCGCGGCACCCCGCACCGGGCGGCGAAGACCGCCGCCCTGGAGTGGCTGGAGCGGCTCGACGTGGGCGCCTGCCGGCGCAAGCGGCCCGCCGCGCTGCTCCAGGCGCAGCGCCAGCGGGTGGCGATCGCCCGCGCCCTGGCGGCCGCGCCCGCCGTGCTCTTCGCCGACGAGCCCACCGCGCCGCTGCACCGCGCGGACCGGGCCCAGGTGCTGCGCACCCTCACCACCGCCGCCCGCTCGCACGGCATCACCGTCGTGCTGGCCACGCACGACGCGGAGGTGGCGACGCTCGCCGACCGCGCGGTGACGCTCCTCGACGGCCGGCGGGTCGGCTCCATCCCGGTCCCCGACTCCGAGGGCAGGGCCGCGTGCTCGCTCTCCGTCTAGCCCGCGGCGCCCACCCCCTCGTCCTGCTGCGCCGGCTGCTGGTGGCCGCGGCCTCGGCCGGCGTCGGCTTTCTGCTGCTCTGCGCGCTCGGGTACGCCGCCGGGCACCCGGACGACGCGGGCGGCGGCGCGGTGCGGCTGGCCTGGTCGGTCGTGCCGCTGGCCGCCACGGTGCACCTGGCGGCCGCGGTGGCCCGTACGGACCCGGCGGCGAGCCCGCGGCCGGGGCTGGCCTCGGCCGGCTTCGGACCGCTGCGGCTGTCGCTGCTGGCCGCCGTGACGGCCGCGCTGTCCTGCGCGGTCGGCAGCGCCGTGGCGCTGCTGGTCTTCCTGTGGCTCCGCGGCGACCTGGGGGCCGCCGTCCCGGTGGACGGGACGGCGCGCTTCCTGGGCACCGGGCAGCCGCTGCCGTTCGCCGGCACGGCGACGCTCCTGTCCGTGGTGCCGGGTGCGGCGGCCCTGGCCGCCGCGCTGGCCGTACGGCCCAGGCCGATCCGGCCGAAGAAGCCGGCGGCCGCCGGTGAGGGCGGGGCGGCGGCGGACGCGGCCGTCCCGGTGCCCGTTCCGCCCGCGGTTCCCGCGGCCCCCGCCGGGCTGCCCTGGGGGGCGGCCCTGACGGCGGCGGGCCTCGCCCTGGAGGCGTACGCCGGCCATGGCGCGAACGTGCCGCCGGACGCGCTGCTGCCGCTGCCCGGCCGGCTCGAACCGAGCCCGCCCGGGGTCATCGGCGGCTGGGCGCTCACGGCCGTCGGGCTGGTGCTGGCAGGCCCGGGCTTCACCCACTTCTGCGGCAAGCTGCTGGCGCTCGGGCGGCCCGGGGCGCTGCGGCTGCTCGCCGGGCGGGTGCTCCAGTCGGAGGCGCGGCGCATCGGCCGGCCGCTCGGTGTGCTCTGCGCGGTGGCCTCGGGCGCGCTGGCCGCCGCCACGCTCTACGGGACGGCGCTCGACCAGGCCGCGGCGCGGCCGTTCGGGCCGCTGTCGGGCCTCGGCGCGGCTCTGGTGATGGCGTGTGCGACGGCGACCGTGCTGACGGCGGCCCTGGAGGCCAAGGGCGAACGGGGCGAGACCACCGCGGCCCTGCTGCGGCTGGGCACCCCGAGGTCGCTGCTGCGCAAGGCGGCGGCGCTGCGGGCGGTGGTGCTGGTGGCCGTCCTGGCGCCGGTGACCTGGGTGGTGGGCCAGTTGGCGGCCCTGCCGCTGGCGGCCTGACACCGCCGGGGGGCGGCCGGCCGCCGGGGGCCGGCAGGAGCCGGCCCGGCAGCGAGCGCGAGGTGCCGGTCGCGCCGGTCAGGAGCCGGGGAGCACCACCACGTCCTCGGCCGCGAACGCCACCCGCACCACCGCGTCCGGCTCCGGCGCGTCCGCCAGCGCGCAGGACGCTTCGAGGCGCGGGCCCCGCTCGGGCTGGAGCAGCAGGGTGACGTGGTTGCCGCGGAAGGTCCGGCCCGCCACCGCGCAGCGCAGCCCGTCCGGCTCGCCGGTCAGCCGTACTCCGGCGGGGCGGACCAACAGGCGGCCCTCCCCCTGCGCCGAGCCGGCCGGCACCGGCAGCGTCCCCCAGGGGGTGTCGGCCGCATCACCCCGTACGGTCGCCTCGACCACGTTGTCGAAGCCGAGAAAGCGGGCCACGAACGCGGAGGCGGGCCGCTGCCAGACCTCCAGCGGGGAGCCGGTCTGTTCGATCCGGCCGTCCCGCATGACCACGACGCGGTCGGCGAGGGCGAACGCCTCCCCCTGGTCGTGAGTGACGGCGAGCACCGTGGTGCCCAGGCGGTGGAACAGCTCCCGCAGCTCCACCACGAGCCGCTCCCGCAGGCCGCGGTCGAGCTGGCCCAGGGGCTCGTCGAGCATCAGCAGCCGGGGCTCGGGCGCGAGCGCGCGGGCCAGCGCCACCCGCTGCTGCTCGCCTCCGGAGAGCGCGGCCACCGCCCGCCGTTCGGCGCCGGGCAGGCCGACGAGGTCCAGCAGTTCGACGACCCGGCGCTCGCGCTCCGCCCGGCCCACGCCGCGCATCCGGAGCCCGAAGCCCACGTTGCCGCCCACGTCGTGCTGCGGGAAGAGCTGGTGGTCCTGGAACATCAGGCCGACGCCGCGCCGGTGCGCCGGTACGGCACCCTGGTCCCGGCCCGCCAGCAGCACCCGGCCGGTGTCGGCCGGCTGGAGGCCGGCCACGACCCGCAGCAGGGTGGACTTGCCGCTGCCGCTCGGCCCCAGCACGCACACCGTCTCGTGCTCGGCCACCGCCAGATCCACCGAGTCCAGCGCCACGCGGTCGCCGAAGCGCACCCCGACGCCGTCCAGTCGCAGCAGGGACATCTAGAACTCTCCCGAACGGTCGACGCGCAGACGCTCCAGCGCGAGCAGCGCGCCCGCGCACACCAGCATCAGCAGGGTGCTCAGGGCCATCGCCTGCCCGTAGTTCATCTCCCCGGCCCGGCCGAGCAGGCGGGCCACCGCCACCGGGAGGGTCGGGCTGTCGGGGCGGGCGATGAACACGGTGGCGCCGAACTCGCCGAGCGAGACGGCGAAGGCGAAGCCCGCGGCGATCAGCAGGGCCCGCCGTACCAGCGGCAGGTCCACCTCGCGCCAGACGCGCAGGGGGGACGCGCCCAGTACGGTCGCCGCCTCGCGCAGTCGCTCGTCCACCGCGCGCAGTACGGGCAGCATGGTGCGCACCACGAAGGGCACCCCGACGAGCGCCTGCGCCAGCGGCACCAGCAGCCAGGAGGAGCGCAAATCCAGCGGCGGCTCGTCCAGGGCGATGAGGAAGCCGAAGCCGACGGTCACCGCGGAGACGCCCAGCGGCAACATCAGCAGCGCGTCGAAGCCCCGCACCAGCCGGCCCGCCCGCCGGGTCAGCGCCGCGGCGGCCAACCCGCCGATCACCAGGGCGATCACGGTGGCCACGGCGGCGTACCGCAGGGAGTTGCCCAGCGCCTCCAGCGGCGCCACGACGAAGGTGCCACCTCCGGCGGCGGCCGACCCCAGCGCCTCGTAGAAGACCGTGCTGTGGCCGTCGGGCCCGGCGAAGGACCGCTCGACGAGCACCCCCAGCGGCAGCAGGATCAGCAGGGCGACGACGGCCAGTACGGCGTACAGCAGGGCCCACTGCGCGACCCCGCGCGGCCGGTGCGCGGTGCGGGAGGCGTCCACCAGCCGCAGGGCCGTCTCCCGGCGCCGTACGGTCGCGCCGTGCAGCGCCAGCAGCACGATGACGGCGGCGAACTGGACGAGCGTCAGTACGGCCGCGGTCGGCAGGTCGAGCAGTTGGGCGGTCTGCCGGTAGATCTCCACTTCGAGGGTGGCGTACCCGGGGCCGCCCAGGATCTGGACGACGCCGAAGGAGGTGAAGGTGAACAGGAAGACCATCAGGGTGGCCGCGGCCAGGGCGGGGGCCAGGGCCGGCAGGGTCACCCGCCGCCAAGCCGCGAACCGGCTTGCGCCCAGCACCCGCGCCGCCTCCTCCTGGCGGGGGTCGAGCTGCGCCCATAGCCCGCCGACCGTACGGATGACGACCGCGTAGTTGAAGAAGACGTGCGCCAGCAGGATCGCCCACACGGTGGTGTCCAGCCGCACGCCCCACAGCTCGTCCAGGAGCCCGCCGCGCCCCAGCAGGGCCAGGAAGGCGGAGCCCGCCACCACGGTGGGCAGCACGAACGGCACGGTGACCACCGCGCGCAGCAGCTCCTTGCCGGGGAAGGCGAAGCGGGCGAAGACATAGGCGCCGGGCAGGGCGAGGGCCAGGGTCAGCGCGGTGGAGGCGACGGCCTGCCAGGTGGTGAACCACAGGACGTCCAGGACGGCCGGGTCGGACAGCACCTCGCCGATCCGGCCCAGCCGCCACGCGCCGTCCACGCGCAGCCCGCGGCCGACGATGGCGGCCACGGGGTAGGCGAAGAACAGGGCGAAGAAGGCGGCCGGGAGGGCCATCAGGGCGAGCCGCAGGGCGCTGCCGCGCAGGTCGCCGCGGGCGCCCCGCCGACGGCCTGCCGGGGGGCCGCTCGGCCGCGCCCCGGCTACTTCCGCACCAGGGAGGTCCACGTCTTGACCCATCGCTCACGGTTCTTCGCGATCGTCTCCGGGGCCATGGTGGCCGGGTCGGCGATCTTCTCGCCGTAGGTGGTGAACGCCTCCGGCAGCTTGGCGTCCTGGCGCGCCGGGTTGACGTACATCTGGAGCGGCACGTCCTCCTGGAAGGTCGTGCTCAGCAGGAAGTCGAGCAGGGCCTTGCCGCCCTCGGGGTTCTTGGCGCCCTTGAGCAGTCCGGCGAACTCGATCTGGCGGAAGCAGGTGCCGGTGGCGACGCCGGTGGGCGCCTGGGCGGGCTTGTCCTTGGCGTTGGTGACCTCGGCGGTCGGGCTGGAGGCGTAGCTGACGACCAGCGGCCGGTCGCCCTTGGCCTTGCCGCCGGCCGAGCCGGAGAAGCGCTCGGTGTACGCCTGCTCCCAGCCGTCGACGACCTCGACGCCGTTCTCCTTGAGCTTCTTCCAGTACTGCTGCCAGCCGCCGGAGGCCGCGCCCTCGGGGCTGTCGGCGTCGCCGTAGCGCGCGGCGGTGCCGAGCAGGAAGCCCAGGCCTGGGGAGGAGGTCGCGGCGTTCTCCGTGACCAGCAGGTTCTTGTACTCGGGCTTGATCAGGTCGTCGAGGGTGCGGGGCGGGTCGAGCTTCTTGTCGGCGAAGTAGCGCCGGTCGTAGTTGACGCAGATGTCGCCGTAGTCGACGGGGGTGACCCGCTGCCGGCCGGCGTCGAGCTGGAGCTCCTTGGGCACCCGGTCGAGGCCCTTCGCCCCGTGGGGCACGAAGATGTCGTGGTCGAGGGCGCGGGAGAGCAGGGTGTTGTCGACGCCGAAGAAGACGTCGCCCTGGGGGTTGCCCTTGGACAGGATGGCCTGGTTCACGGCGGCGCCGGCGTCGCCGCCGCGCAGCACGGTGACCGTGTAGCCGGTCTCCTCGGTGAACTTCTTCAGGACCGCGTCCGAGACGAGGAACGAGTCGTGGCCGACGAGGGTGACGGTCTTCGACCCGGCCGCGCCGCTGCCGCCGTCGTTGCCGCCGCCGCAGCCGGTGAGGGCGGTGGCGGCGAGCGCGGTGGCGGTGGCGAGCGCGGCCGTGCCCAGGGCGCGCCGACGGTTGGTGCTCATGAGGTGACTGACTCCCTACGCCGGTATGACCCGGATCAGGTCCGAGGGTCTGCGGCCGTGCCGCACTCTCAGCGCTGTGCGCGCTCCCCTGTCGGATTGTGCATTTGTACGAACGACGGCGGTCACCCTAGCAGGGCGGCCGGCCGGCGGGGCCGGGCGCGGTCAGCGCTCGGCGGCCGCCAGCTGCCCACAGGCGCCGTCGATCTCCTGGCCCCGGGTGTCCCGTACGGTCACGGGCACGCCGTGGGCCTCGATCGCGGCCACGAACGCCCGCTCGTCCTCGGGGCGGGAGGCGGTCCACTTGGACCCCGGGGTGGGGTTCAGCGGGATGAGGTTGACGTGGACGCGATTGCCCTTGAGCAGCCGGCCCAGCAGGTCCCCGCGCCAGGCCTGGTCGTTGATGTCGCGGATCAGGGCGTACTCGATGGAGATCCGGCGGCCGGACTTCTCGGCGTACTCCCAGGCCGCGTCCAGGACCTCGCGGACCTTCCAGCGGGTGTTGACGGGGACGAGGGTGTCGCGCAGCTCGTCGTCCGGCGCGTGCAGGGACACCGCGAGCCGGCACTTGAAGCCCTCGTCGGCGAAGCGCAGCATCGCCGGGACGAGGCCGACGGTGGAGACCGTGATGCCGCGCTGGGACAGCCCCAGGCCGTCCGGCTCGGGGTCGGTGAGCCGGCGGATGGCGCCGACGACCCGCTTGTAGTTGGCCAGCGGCTCGCCCATGCCCATGAAGACGATGTTCGACAGCCGGGCCGGCCCGCCCGGGATCTCCCCGTCCCGCAGGGCGCGCATGCCGTCGACGATCTGGTGCACGATCTCGGCGGTGGACAGGTTGCGGTCGAGCCCCGCCTGCCCCGTGGCGCAGAACGGGCAGTTCATGCCGCAGCCGGCCTGCGAGGAGATGCACATGGTGACCCGGTCGGGGTAGCGCATCAGCACCGACTCGACCAGGGTGCCGTCGAAGAGGCGCCACAGGGTCTTGCGGGTGGTGTCGTCGTCGCACGAGATGTGCCGCACCACGGACATCAGCTCGGGCAGCAGCTCGGCGGCGAGCTTCTCGCGGGCCGCCGCCGGGATGTCGGTCCAGCTCGCCGGGTCGTGGGCGTACCGGGCGAAGTAGTGCTGCGACAGCTGCTTGGCCCGGAAGGGCTTCTCCCCGATCGCGGCGACGGCGTCGCGCCGCTCGGCGGGAGTGAGGTCGGCGAGGTGCCGCGGCGGCTTCTTGGCCCCGCGCGGCGCGACAAAGGTCAGTTCTCCTGGTGCAGGCATGGTCCATCCAGTGTCGCAGATCAACGGGCCCGCCCCGGGCGCCGCCGGAGCGGGGGCACGGGGCCGGGGGTCCTCCCCGCCGGCCCCCGGTGCTCCGGGGCGCGGTGAGGTTCGCCGGGGCCGGGGACGACGGAGCCCCGCCGGCCCGGGGGCGGC